>CAZIVQ010000124.1:0-8366 GCA_964542415.1 uncultured Bacteroidia bacterium
ATGGTGTCTACCTCTACCGGGTGGTGACCCGCATGAGCGGGGAAGAGACCCTGGAAAAGCGGGACGTAGGCATCGATCGCTACTTCAACAATGGCTGGGGGAAGATGTACTTGATGCGGTAGGGGGAGGGGAATTGGGGAATTTGGGGATTGGGGGAATTGGGAGGTTTGGGGATTGGGAATAGGGGTGTGGGGGGATTGGAATATCGAATGATGAACAAGGAATCTTGAATGATGAACCCCATTCTTTGTGCCCTCTATGGTGAAAAAGGGGGATTGGGGGAATGGATAAAAAATCGCTCCCTGAGCTTCAGGGAGCGATTTTATGTTTCAGCGCGGGCTCATTTAGCCTGTACCTTTTTTTGCTCGCGCCGGACTATGTCCGGTGTGAACGCCCTGCTGCCATAAGCTTGGAGCTGATTAGTCAAGCGGGTGCTCGTCTCATTCCCCCAGCGGCAGCCGCACCACAAAGGTACTCCCCCGCCCGGGGGCCGACTGTACGCTGATGCTGCCGCCATGGGCTTCGACCACGTCTTTGACGTAGGAGAGGCCGAGGCCAAAACCTTTGACGTCGTGGAGGTTGCCGGTGGAGACACGGTAAAAGCGGGTGAAGATGCGGGCCTGTTCGGCTTTGCTGATGCCCAGGCCGCGGTCCTGCACGCTGATTACGAGCTGCCCGGCTTCGTTGTAGCTGCGGAGCAGGATCTCGGGGGCTTCGGGGCTGTACTTGTTGGCGTTGTCGAGGAGGTTGGTGATGAGGTTGGTGAAATGGACGCGGTCCAGCGGGAGGGTGGTGGCGGCGGCGGCGAGGTCGAGTTGCAGCTCTCCCTGCCGCTGCTGCACCTGAAACTCGATGTGGCGGGCGGCCGCTTCGATCAGGGGGTGGGCGTCTTCGGGCTTGCGGTCGAGCTGGATTTCCTGGCGCTCGAAGCGAGCGGCTTGCAGCACCCGGTCCACCTGCCGGTGCATGCGCTGGTTTTCGTCCCGGATGATATCGAGGTAGCGAGCCACGCCTTCGGGTTTGGCTTGGAGCTGCGGGTTGCGCAGGGCATCGGTGGCCAAGGAGATGGTCGAGATGGGGGTCTTCAGCTCGTGGGTCATGTTGTTGATGAAGTCGCTCTTCATCTCGGAGTATTTTTTCTGGCGAAAAATGGTCCGCACCGTGATCCAAAAGCAGAAGAGGATGATGCCGCAAAACAGCAAAGAAAGCCCCACCTGTAAGCCCACTGTCTGCAGGGCGAAGAGGTCCTCTTCGGGGAAAGAGACCAAGAGAAAATCATCTTTTTCTTCTCCCCCCAAAAACGGAAACAGCCGGATCTGATGGCCTTGGCCCTGGTCGGGTTGGGTTGGCAAGGCTGGGTTTCGGAGCAGGAATTCGTAGTCGAGGTAGAGGCCCTGGTCGGCCAAGGCCTGTCGCAGCAGGGTATCGACCTGGGCCGAGTCTACCTGCCGCCGCAGCTGCTGCGGGCGGGCGTTGAGCGACTCGAGCGAGCGGCTGAGGATGCGCACCATGTCGGGGTGGCCCCGCAGCTCGACCTTCACGTCCTCCTGCTGCCCGCGGTCGCCGCCGGCGTAGAAAGTGTAAGAGATACCGCCATTCTCCCCCATGATCGAGTCGCCGGGCAGCAGGGCTTCTTGCTCGGTGACGATGGCCACGCTGTCGCGGATGCGCACCCGTCGCGGGCGGGGCTGCTCGCCATCGGCGGGCAGGCCGAGCACCATGCCGTCTTCGGGGGCGCTGCCCTCGGCGTCGAGGAAGTTGATGTTGAGTTCGCGTGACACGCGCACGAAGCGGGTTTTCATCTGGGCCGCTTCCAGGCGGTCCACCACCTGGTTGAGGGCGTCGTTGACGCTGCTGCGGAAGTTCTTTTGGCTTAGCCGGATCGCCTTGCGGATCTCCCAGGCCTGCAACCCGATGATCCCCAGCAGGGCCACGGACATTAGCCCGATGATGATATGTAGCTGGTAGTTTTTCACAGGGAAAAAGGGGGATTGAGTTACCTTTTTTAACGCGAAGGGCACCAAGGTGGCGCAAAGTTCGTGGGGAGGGTTTTGGGTAGAGGCTGCTCCTTCGGGCTGCCCTGCAAATATACGCATCTCTCCCGCCTCTGATACAGCTTAACGTTTCATTAACAGAGATTAACGGGCCGTTAACGGCTTGGTAAGGGAGGGATAGGTATGTTTGTAAGGATAAGAAAACGCTCTATGGCACGAATCTCTTCTACCTCCTGGCGCCGACTCGGTCTCACGCTGCTGTTTATCGGGGTGCTGTTGCTGACCCTCTTCAGCTTGCTGGACTTTGGCCCCGACATGGTGCAGAAACCTGGGGATCAACCCGGCCCGGCCGAATGGCTCAGTAGCCTGAAGGGTAGACTTTTAGATGGTTAGATTTTGAGATATTTAGATTTTGAGACCCTGAGACATTCGGACTTCTTCTCATCCGTCTATCCCTCTCAAAATCTATCCCTCTAATTCGGTGCCGGTCCCCACAGGCCGGCACTTTTTTTTGCTACTGGCCCTACGGTAGGGTAGGCGGCTTAGGGGTTGTCTAAGAGACGATTCATTTCATTGAATCGCATCAGTTGTGCGTTAATGTGAGGCGAAGCCGGGGGGAGGAACAAAGCGGAACGTTCTTTTCCTAGTTGTCGGTTAATTGTGTAGGTTTCCCTTCGTTTTTCTTACCCGCTTCCCTTTTTTTCATTTCGCCTCTGCATCCCCACCCGGGCTGCTTATCTTTGCCGGAAACCTGCGCCTTGAGGTTCTCTCGCACCCATGAAGCAACCGGTAAAAACCTTCCTTCAACTCTTGGCTGGCATCTTGCTGGCTGCTTTGCTGCTGTGGCTTACCTTCCGAGGCCGTTCGGTTGCAGGCCTCGTGGCCGACATGCAGCAGGCCGATCCTTTCTGGATGGCCCTCAGCGCTTTGGGGCTGCTGGCGAGCTTCCTTTTTCGCGCCCTGCGCTGGCAGATATTGCTGTACAGCTCGGGCTACCCGGCCCGCACCTATCCCACCCTCCTTTCGATGACCCTCTGCTACCTGGTCAACAGCGTGACACCTAAGCTAGGCGAGGTGGCGCGCTGTACCGCCCTCTACCGCACCGATCAGGTGCCGGTGGCGAGTAGCCTGGGCACGGTCTTCACCGAGCGGGTGATCGACGTAATTGTGCTCTTCGGAGGAATTGGGGTTATCTTTCTGGTCGAATACCAACGGCTACAAGACTTGCTGGCCAGCATGCTGAGTCACCTAGGGAGCGACAAGCTGCCTTCCTTTTGGTTGCTGGGCCTACTGGCTGTCATCGGCTTGCTCACTGCCTGGCTAGCCTGGCGCTGGCTGCTGCGGCGCTCTGAAGCCGGCAACGGCTTGGCCGGCAAAGTCTACGGCTTTTTGCACACCATGCTCGAAGGGGCCCGCTCGGTCTTCAAGCTGAGCCAACCCTGGCTTTTTTTGCTCTACACCTGCCTGATTTGGGCGGTACTCATTTTCATGAACTTTTGCTTTCTCAAAGCCCTGCCCGAAACGCAGGACCTGGGCTGGTATATGGCCACGCTCATCCTCTTTATCGGGGGATTAGGGTGGGCCCTGCCCGTGCCGGGCGGCATGGGGACCACGCACTTCATCGTGCTACAGCTGTTTCTGGCTTTCGGGCTAAGTGAGACCGCAGGCCAAAACATTGCCTTGCTGTCCAATGGTGCCACTTTCGTCTTCACCATCCTCTTTGGCTTTGTGGCATATGGGTTGTTTGCCGGGTTATTGGTCCAGCAAAAACAGTCGAAAGCAGACAGCGAGCCGACTACTTAAGACGAAACATCGCCCCGCTTAAGGTCTCATTCTGCCGCCTGACACATAATTCTTTCTGCATTTATAATATCCGCAACGTTTTTGCTACTTTTACTGAGATAAATCGTAAGCATCTTTCGGACTTAGGGTCTTACCTATTCCCTCAGCCGGAGTTGTGTTCTTATCCTGTCCTAATTTTTAATGCTTCTACCATAATGGCCGACCAGTTTTCCTACCTTAGCAACACCACCCCTGAGTTTGTCGAGCGGCTATACCAAGACTACCAGCGCGACCCTGAGGCAGTCGACCCAGAGTGGCGGCGTTTTTTTGAAGGCTTCGATTTTGCCCAGACCCATTATCCGGGTGATGGAAGCGCAGCGGCTTCAACAAGTGAGAGCTCCGGTACCGGTGCGAGTGACAAAGAGATCAACGTCCTCAACCTGATCAACAGCTATCGCACCCGCGGGCACCTCTTCACCAAGACCAACCCGGTGCGGGAGCGCCGCAAATACGAGCCCACCCTCGACCTGGAAAACTTTGATTTGAGCGAAGCAGACCTTGATACCTTCTTTCAGGCGGGCAAAGACGTAGGCCTCGGTTCGGCTAAACTGCGGGACATCCTTGACCTGTTGAAGGAGACCTATTGCCAGTCCATCGGAGCGGAGTTTCGCTACGTGCGCAGCCCAGAGATCATATCCTGGCTGCAGAAACGGATGGAGGGCTCGCGCAACACCCCCGACTTTTCGCTGGAAAAAAAGAAGCATATCCTCCTCAAGCTCAATGAAGCAGTCAACTTTGAAAAATTCCTGGGGACCAAGTTCGTGGGCCAGAAGCGGTTCTCGCTCGAAGGGGTAGAGACCCTGATCCCGGCCATGGACGCCATTATCGAGCAGGGGTCAGAATTGGGCCTGGAAGAATATGTCATCGGCATGGCTCACCGGGGTCGACTCAATGTGCTGGCCAACATTTTGCGCAAGGAATACGATGAGATTTTCTCCGAATTCGAAGGCAAAGGGTACGAGAATTCGGTCTTTCAGGGAGATGTGAAATATCACCTGGGGTTTTCTGCCAACATCAAAACCAGCGGGGGCAAGCAGATACACCTCAGCCTGATGCCCAACCCCTCTCACCTTGAAGCGGTAGATCCGGTGGTGCAAGGTGCATCCCGGGCTAAGATCGACCGTAAGTTCAAGGGAGATTTCAATAAGCTTTGCCCCATTCTCATCCACGGCGATGCGGCCATCGCTGGTCAGGGCGTGGTCTATGAGGTGATTCAAATGTCGCTGCTCGAAGGCTACAAGGCCGGCGGGACCGTCCATATCGTAACCAACAACCAGGTGGGCTTCACCACCAACTACATCGACGGGCGCTCTTCGACCTACTGTACCGACGTGGCCAAGGTGACTCAATCACCGGTCTTCCACGTCAATGCCGACGATGTAGAGGCGGTGGTCTTTGCCACGGAGCTGGCCATGGAGTTCCGGCAGGCTTTCAACCGCGACGTGTTCATCGATCTGCTGGGCTACCGTCGCCACGGCCACAATGAGGCCGACGAACCAGCCTTTACCCAGCCGCTCCTCTACAAGATCATCAAGAAGCACCCCGATCCCGCTAAAATCTACGCTGAGAAGTTGGTGGATCAGGGAGAGGTCGAAGCCCACATGACTAAGGAGTTGGAGAGAGAATTCAAGCAGAAATTGCAGAGTGAGCTGGAAGAATCCCGCGCCCGCAGCCTGTTGAAGCATGCGCCCTACCTCAAGGGAACCTGGGACGGGATTCGGCGGGTAGAAAACGAGGACTTCGACCTCCTTTCGCCCGAAACAGGCTTGCCCAAAGAGAAGCTGCTGGCGGTACTCGATAAAATCAACCACATCCCGGAGAACTTCAAGGCGCACAAGAAAATCCGCAAGCTCTTCAACGACCGCGAGACCATGGTCACAGAAGACCGCCTTGACTGGGCTTTGGGCGAGCTGCTGGGCTATGCCACCCTGCTGACGGAGGGCTACCCGATTCGCCTCAGCGGACAGGACTGCCGCCGCGGGACCTTTTCGCACCGACATTCGGTGCTGGTGAGCGAAGACGCCGAGGCTGACTACATCCCCCTCAACCATGTAGCTGAGGGACAAGAGCAGTTCACCGCTTACAACTCGCTCCTCTCTGAATATGGGGTGCTGGGCTTCGAATATGGCTACTCCACCACCAACCCGACCAACATGGTCATCTGGGAGGCGCAGTTTGGTGACTTCGCCAACGGGGGGCAGATCGTGATCGACCAGTACATTGCCAGCGCTGAAACCAAGTGGCAGCGGATGAGCGGGCTGGTGCTGCTGCTGCCGCATGGCTACGAAGGGCAGGGCCCGGAACACTCTTCGGCCCGCATCGAGCGCTACCTCGATCTCTGTGCCCGCAAAAACATGCAGGTGATCAACCCCACCACGCCAGCCAACCTCTTCCATGCCCTGCGGCGGCAAATGCACCGCGAATTTCGCATTCCGCTCATCGTCTTTACCCCGAAAAAACTGCTGCGTTACCCGCTTTGCGTGAGCAAACTCGAAGATTTTGCTGAGGGTTCTCGTTTCCAGGAGCTGATCGACGACAGCTACGTGGACAAGGAAAAGGTGATGAAGGTGCTGGTTTGCTCCGGAAAAATCTACTACGACCTGCTGGAGCAGCAGCAAAAAGACGAGCGCAAAGACGTGGCCATCGTGCGCATGGAGCAGGTCTATCCCCTGCCCGTCACCCAGCTTCGGGAGCTCATTGCCTCCTACCCCAAAAACGCCAAATGGGCCTGGGTGCAGGAAGAGCCACGCAACATGGGGGCCTGGAACTTTGTGCTGCGCGTGATGACTGAGGTAGACATCCAGTACATCGGGCGGAAGCCGAGCCCAAGCCCGGCTAGTGGCTACTACAAGCAGCACTCGGCCGAGCAGGAAGCCATCATTAACGAGGCCTTCGGGCAGGTGGCTGAGCCGGTCAAAAGCTCATGACTTGATCAGGGCAGGGACCGCAGTTCCTGCCCTTTTTTCTATCTCTATCCAGATGCACCTCATCCGCTTTTTCTTGGTTGGCTTATGGCTGATCAGCCTGGGCCAAGCCCAGGATACGGTCAGGTACGCCAGCGCCTGGGGCCAGGAATTTGGTCCTACCTGGGAGCGGGGCATGGCCTACACCCTGGAGGTGGCTGCGGCCATGCCTGAGGCTGCCTTCCGCTTCACGGCCCAGGAGCCGGTCATGGACTTTGGCGCGCAGCTGGTCCACATCGCTGACAATTGGTACTCACTCTGTAGCCGCTTTGTGACGGAGGAGCCGTTTCCGGTGGGGCGGGTGCCGGTCGACAGCCTGGACAAGGCGGGGACTTTAGCTTACCTCCGGGGCGCTTTTGCTTACGCGACCGAAGCCCTGCGCGCAGCCAGCGACAGCAGCCTGAGGGCCCCCGTGCCCAACTTTTTTGCGCCGGTGGCTATCACCCGGGCGGGCATTTTTCGCCTCATGCGCGACCACATGACCCACCACCGGGGGCAATGCGTGCTGTTTTTGCGTTTGCAGGGCATTGAGCCACCGCGCTACCGGGGGTGGTGAAGCGAGCGAAGGCGGCTTCGAGGGCCTGCATATAGCTAAATGGCAAAGGTTTCTCCTCCTTGCTTCCTTTCCCCACCCCTTTCTTTCTGCTTTCTCCCCCCGCATTTTTCCGCTATCTTGCTTCTCCATTCGTAAGTGGCATGTTCAAAAAAGAAAACCTGCTCTTCATCGTCCTAGGGGGCTTTTTCATCACCAATGCGCTGATCGCAGAGTTCATCGGGGTGAAGATTTTTTCCCTGGAAAAAAGCCTGGGCTTCGCGCCTTTCAGCCTTGATCTGCTGGGGCAAGAAGGCCTGGCCTTCAACCTGACTGCGGGGGTACTCCTCTGGCCCATCGTATTCATCATGACTGACATCGTCAATGAATACTTTGGTAAAAAGGGGGTCCGCATTCTCTCCTACCTCACCGTAGCTCTCATTTCCTATGCCTACGTGATGGTGTTGCTGGCCATCAACACCGTCCCGGCCGACTTCTGGCTCGGGGTCAACAGCGACATCTCCCCCGACATCGACATGGCCTACGGCCGGATCTTTGGGCAGGGCCTCTGGATCATCGTGGGCTCTTTGGTGGCTTTTTTGGTGGGGCAGGTGGTGGACGTGACTGTCTTTCAGTACCTGCGGCGCTTCACCGGTTCCCAACAAATTTGGCTGCGGGCAACCGGCTCGACCCTGATCTCCCAGCTGATCGATAGCTTCGTGGTGCTGTTCATCGCCTTCCACATAGGACCCGCACCCGAGCAAAAGTGGTCCATTGCCCAGGTCCTGGCCATTGGTACCGTCAATTATTTTTACAAATTTACTATGGCAGTGGTGCTCACCCCCTTGCTCTATCTGCTCCACTGGACCATCGACAGCTACCTGGGTAAGGAACGGGCCGAGGCGCTGATGGCGGAAGCGGCGGGGGGGGGAAGGGGGGTTTTTGGGGGTTTGGGGGTTTGGGTTTTGGGGGTTTGGGTTTTGGGGTTTGGGTTTTGGGGGTTTGGGTTTTGGGGTTTTGGGTTTGGGGGTTTGG
>CAZIVQ010000125.1:0-8339 GCA_964542415.1 uncultured Bacteroidia bacterium
TCTGCGAACAAGATCTCTGCGCAAAATCGGGAGGTTATTTTTCTCGCGTTACTAAACGAAGCAAAGGGGAACAAAAGTTACTAAATTTCCCGTCCCCCTCTAAGGGCTACTTCGCATTTTTGTCAGCCCGGCATTTCTTGCTGGCAAGGCCCCTCTCTGGTTAAATTTCCCCATCTCATGGATTCCGTACAATTAGCCTCCTTTTTGCTCCCCTTGCCTTCAGGCGAGCAACTCAGCTTGCGGCGGTTCTACGTAGTCCCAAAAGGGCCTGCGGTGTTCCTTTTGCATGGCAGTGTGGAGAATGGCCGCATCTTTCATGATCGCCACGGCCAGAAAGGCTGGGCAGCCTTCCTGGCTCGGTCTGGCTATGATGTGTATGTGGGCGATCTGCGGGGAAGAGGTGAGAGCCATCCTCCGGTGAGCCGCACGGTCCGGGCGGG
The DNA here is from genome assembly GCA_964542415.1 of uncultured Bacteroidia bacterium. GTDB lineage: Bacteria > Bacteroidota > Bacteroidia > J057 > J057 > CAZIVQ01. The sequence continues at coordinate 441 of CAZIVQ010000125.1, forward strand.
AAACGAAGCCGCCATCACCGAGGACCTGCCAGCCTTTTTGCACCACATTCAGCACCTTCGGGGGAGCCTGCCAAGCTACTGGGGGGCGCACTCCTGGGGAGGGGTGCAGTTGCTGGCCCATCTGGCTCGCTTTCCGAACCATGGTCCCCGAGCCATGGTTTTCTTTGGCGCGGTGCGGCGCAAGCGCATACGCAACTGGCGCCGGATTCTGCTGGTAAATGGCTTCTACGGTTGGGTAGGAAGCGGCCTCTGCCGCCTCTATGGCTACCTCCCTGCCCGCCGCCTCGGCCTGGGCAGCGACAACGAAACTGCCGCCACCCAGCGCCTGACGCACCGCTGGCTCAGCCGGGATGCCTGGCGATCGCCGGTTGACGGACTTGACTACCAGCAAGCCCTGGAGGGCATGGATTTGCCGCCGACGCTTTACCTTAGCGGCGGTGCTGATACCTTCCTGGCCCATCCCACAGATGTGCGGCGGGGAGCCGCTGACATTGGGCACCAACGCGCCGAGCACTGGACCTTGAGCCGGGCTGGGGGCTTTGCCCGGGACTACGGCCACAACGACATGCTTACCCATCCCGCTGCGGTCCACGATCATTTTCCCCGCATCCTGCAATGGATGAACCAGCAGAACCCATCCTAATCCTTGATTTGCCATGAACCCCGAACGCCTTACTGGAAACCTGCTGGAGGGCATGCGCTTTGCCGCAGACCTGTACCAAGATCGCCGCAGCCCGGAAGGGCTGCATTGCATGGCTCACGTCCTGGACCTTTGCAGTGTGCTCTGGCACCAAGGGCAGGTGCGGGAGGGCAAAGTCTTGCTGGCGGGGCTGCTTTTCCACCTTCCCGCAGCGCAGGCTGAGTCGGCCAGAAAAGTGTTTGGCGCTGAGGTAGTGAACTGGGCCCAGCAAGCCCAGCAGCCCGAAGGCCTGGCCGTACCTGACTTTCAGCGCCTGCAGCCCAAAGAACAGGTAGAGCGCTTGCGTGCTGGCAGGCAAATCCTGCTGGCGGCATGGTGTGCCGAAATCCGGCAGCGTACGGTGCATTTGCCGGCAGGTCAGGATCTAGCCGCAGCAAAAGCCTGGCTAGAGGAAAGCTTGGCCCCGGTACGAGGGTTTGCCAGCACCGAGCCCCTGCTGGAAGCCACCCTGACGTCATTTGCCCAAGCCTACCTCGATCAATGCACGGAAAGCTAGAGAAAGTAAGTTTACCTTTTTCATTCAAAGCAGGTCAACCCAAAACCTTGACCATAAGGTTTTTCCTTTGCGCCTTTGCGTGAGAAAAAAGGAAGTTATGCTTTGCGCCTTACTAAAACCCCTGTTCTCGCAGCCATGATAGGGTCAGGTCCAGGGCCTGCTCTGCTTCGGGCTGGAAAAACCGGTCATTGCTGATGAAGCCGTGCAGCATCCCGGGAAATACCTCTCGCCGGACCGGCACCCCTGCCCGCTGGAGGCGGGCGGCATATTGCTGGCCATCGTCTTTGAGCGGATCAAACTCCGCATTGATGACCAAGGTGGGCGGGGCCATATAGAGGCTGTCTGCCAACAAGGGAGAGACCTCCGGCAGCTGCCATTCAGCAGCGGTCGTGGTGTAGGTCCGGCGTACCCGGTCGATGAGGGTGGTGGTCAAGCCGTATCCTTCGCCATAGGTTTGAAAGCTTGGGGTCTGGAGGCTAGCTACCTGGGTGATGGGATAATAGAGAAAGTTGGCGGCGGGCAAAGGCTGCCGGGCCGCGTGGAGCCGCAAGTTGAGGGCGGCGACGAGGTTGGCGCCCGAGCTGTCGCCGCCGCCGGCGATGCGGCTGCTGTCGATGCCCAGGCTATCCGCCTGCTGCCGGGCGTATTGATAGGCCGCCTCCAGGTCGTCGAGTCCTTGGGGAAAAGGGTGCTCCGGAGCCAGGCGATAGGCTACGGAAACCACCACGGCGGATAGCTTCGCAGCAAGGTAGCGGCAGATATTGTCGGCTTGGTCGAGGGTGCCGACCACCCAGCCCCCGCCGTGGGCATAGAGGATCAGGGGAAGAGGACCGGGCGTACCCGGACGATAGATCCGCACCGGAATGGGCCCTTGGGGACCGGGCCAGCGGCTACTGTCTACCCAAGCTGGAAAGGGGTAGGGGTCTCCGAGTAGCTGACGGGTGCCTTGGTCCACCTCTTGCCTGATGGCAGGGGTAAAGGTTGGGGGCAAGGGCCCGTCGCTGCCCACCAGCTGTCCGATTTTTAGCATCAGTGCCGAACGCACATTGAGCCGTCCCGCGGGGGTATAGGTCCAGCTGTACACCATTATTACCCAAAAAACGAGCAGCAAAGAGAAGCCCGCCAACAGACGCAACAGCCATTTTTTCATATAGCCTCAGACTAATTAGTGGAGGCTTTTGTTTGGGCCAAGTTGAGAAGGCAACTGGGAGGACACTGAGAGGAGTTCGGCAATTTTTTGTTGAAGCTCCAGGGCTTTGAAGGGCTTCACCAGGTAGTCATTCATACCTGCGGACAAGGCATTTCGTACTACCTCGAGGTTGGCTTCGGCTGTGAGGGCGAGAATGGGCACTTCCGGATCGAAGCTGCGAATGGCCTGGGTAGCAGCAAATCCATCCATCTCAGGCATCTGCAGGTCCATCAAAATCAAGTCGAAGGCTTGCTGACGGGCTTTTTCGACCCCTATTCTGCCATTCTCTGCCACTTCTACCTTTGCTACCAAATGCTCTAGAAAACGCTGGGTCAGGAGGACATTGATGGGGTTGTCTTCGACCAGCAATACCCGGGTGGCCGCTTCGCTTTTTAAGGATTCAGCTGCTTGCGGGACGTTTTCGGATACTTCCGTCAGCTGGAGCGGGAGTTCACAAGTGAACGTGGTTCCTTTTCCCACATGGCTATCCAGGTCAATGGTGCCCCCCATCAAGGTCAGCAGCTGCCGGGCAATGGTAAGTCCGAGGCCGGTTCCGCCATACTGCCGGGCCGTGCTGTCCTCTGCCTGATGATAGTCGAGAAAGATCGTCTCCAGCTTATCAGGGGCAATGCCGATGCCCGTATCAGATACCTTCAGGGTGAGCATCCAGCCTTGCTCGGTGGTTTTTCCCTGGGCGGTCAGGCGCACAGAGCCTTTGGCGGTAAACTTGATGGCATTGCTGATGAGGTTGTTCAGTACCTGGGCCAGGCGGGTGGGGTCACCTTTTACCCAACAAGGCAGCGGCCCCAGTTCTTCCAGGTAGAGGCCGATGCCTTTCTCCCGGGCCAGGGGAACAAACGCCCGCTGGAGGTTTTCCAGCAAGGCGGGCAGGTCGAAGGCTACGTATTCGAGGGTGAGCTTGCCTGCTTCGATTTTGGAGAAGTCGAGAATGTTATTGATCAGGCCCAGCAGGGTCTTGGCAGAAAAATGCAGGGTCTGCAAGTAGTCCACTTGGTCCGCCCGGGGGTTGTCTTCTAGCAGCAGGTCGGTCATGCCGATGACCCCACTCATGGGTGTGCGGATTTCATGGCTCATGGAGGAAAGAAACTGCGACTTCGCTAAGGTAGCCGCTTCAGCAGCCTCCTTGGCGCGGCGAAGCTGCTCCGACGCCTCCATCTCCGGGGTGATGTCCTGCATGATCCCATAGAGCCAGCTGGCTTGGCCGTTTTTGATCAAGGGATGGGCAATGATGCGTACGAACTTTCGGTTGCACTTTTCGGTGATGATCGGCATTTTGAGGTCAAATGGTTGCCCGGTTTCCAGGCATTGGCGAATGGCCTGCTTGAGCTGACGTAGGGGCTCGCCTTCGTAGTGCCTAAAGATTCGCTCCTTGGTCAAAGGGCGGTCCTTGCGCATTTCGAAGAGAGAAAAGAACTCCGGAGATACATGTACCTTGTTCGTGTTGAGGTCGATATGCCAGCTGCCAATACGCGCCATCAGTTGGGCCCCTACCAGCATGTCCTGCGAAAATTGTAACTGCTCATTAAGTTGCTGTAGTTGGATCTTCTGCCGTTTCAGGTGCAGCAAAATGAGGTAGCTCATGCCGCTGATGACCAAAAAGGCCACCGTGTAGCGCCATTGAATGGCTTCTGGCAGGTCGGCTATCCACAAGTTCAGCAAGGTGAGAGAAGGAAAAAAGAGGAAATGCAAGTTGAAGGGGAGAAGTTGTTCATAGGCATAGCCGATCACAATCAGGAAAAAGCAGAGGAAGGGGACCAGCATCTCGTGAAAATCATTCAGGTAAGCCAGCCATTGGATCCACAATCCCATGATCACCAGCAGGTGGGGGGTGAGCATGCGGACCCGCTTTTCGTGGGCGGAGAAAGATGCGATGAACAATCCCACCGAAATGAATATTACCGATCCCCGCAGGACCGGAGGGTCCTCAAAGTCCGGGTAATGTGCCTGCAAGAAAACGTACTGGGCCAAGATCCCTGCGACTGCGAGCAATGATGCCACCCGTACCAGCATGATGGGCCGGTCCATGGCGAGCGCAAAACGCGAAAACAGAGTAAACATAGGGAAAATTATAACCTGGCTGAGCGGCTGCTTTTTGTGGCCCCAAGTCCTTTCCAGGGCCTTTTTTCCAGCCGAAGCCTCGAAGAAAGGAAGCACCTCGGGTACTTAGCAAAGGTCATTATTCCCTTTTGTTTAATTCCGGAAAAAGGTTGGGGATTATTACATCAATTCCTTCAAGTTTCTGACTTGGTGACAGTCGAAAAATAACCTCCCTTTTTCCATTTTAGGCAAATAAACTCAACCCCCTGTTTATCAGCTTTTTACTTAGCGCCTTTGCGCCTTTGCGTGAACCAAAAAGGGGAAGTTATTCTTTGCACCTTACTTGATCGCTTGCCCTGGGCGCAGGGGGTAAAAAAGAGAGCCATTCATCCCCCACGTGAAAGGCCGCCTGCGGGAACGTCTCATTCTTTTTTCGAGCCAGCCGTTCCCGCCCTTGTTGCCTCTGCCTCAACTGTCATTTCTCGCCCACAAACTATGAGATTTCATGTCCAGATGGCCTCCCACCTAGCTACTAGCACGCCAAAAGCCAGCCAAAAAGTACGTCTGTTTTAAGTATTATTCGATTAAAAAATAATCTAAATCATGTGCAATTTGCCAGGCGGCCGGGCTTCGCTATAGTGAAGACAAGCCCCAAAAAGTATTACTTCTTTTTCACGCATCAACAAGGCATATGACTACCACCTACCGGCTGGAAGCCTGGGTTACCCCTCAACAATGGACCAAGGTCCGCCCGATTGCTGCTGCACCGGTTTCTGCCAACCCCCGTTCCATTCTTACCCTTTACCTGCTAGAAATCCAGGAGGAGCCCGCTACGCATCAGGTCCACGACATGCTGGAATGGCTGGAAGGGCAGGCCGATGGCCTTGATGCGGCGGGCCTGGGCCGGGAAGCCCTTTCGCTTTGGGTCGAATGCGCCTATGAGTCCGGGGAGAGCTGTACCTTTTCGTTTGATGCCTGGACCCTGCTCCGCCTGGCGGAGCTAGAGGTCAAACCTTGCGTTTCTGCCTGGCAAGCCCAGCCCGAAGTGCAGGTAAGCCACGACCCTGGCGTGGGTATTCAGGAAACCTGGATAGTCCCCCAGCCAGGCAAAGAATCCCTTTTCCCGGCGGTGGCCCAGGTCCTCGTGGCCCTGGATGACAGCACCCATTGGGAAGCCCCATTTTCTACGTTTTCCCACCTATGCCAGCTGATGCAGGAAACCCGCATGCAGCGAGACCCGGCGTCCCAGGCTTGGCGACCTCACGGCATCCTGGTTCCGGAGATCTCAGTAGAGCGGGCAGAGGAAGTGATCACCGAACTGCTGGAACAGCAAAACTTTGAGCGGGTTTTTCGCCCGCTGGGCCACGAAACCTACGATCCGAAAGACTTGGAAGAGACCAACCTCGAGCTGTGCATGGTCCACAACAGCCGCCTGCCCGTGCCAGTGGAGACCTTGCTGCCCCCCTTGAGTGGCACGGTCCTGGCGGGTCGCCATCGCTGGCGTCTGCGCAGGGTGCAGCTTCCCTCCCAGCCTCCGGTCTACAATTTGCATTATTTTCTGGACCTGCTGGAGGGAGCGTATGGTCCCTTGGCGGCGGCGGGGATTCAGCGCAAGGACATCAGCATCCACTGGGAAGCCCGCCACCGGGGGCGCTGCCACCTCGAGTTCAGGCCCGAGGAGCTGGACCGCCTCGGCAAAAATGGGATTGGCCTGGAGCTCTGCCTGCGCGAGGCCTACCCCTCAGCCCTCGCCCGTAGCGCGTAGGCAGGTATTTCTTTAGAAGCCAAAAAATGAGAAAGCCCGGCTTTGCGATAGCCGGGCTTTCTCTGCTATTTTGCCGCGCAATCTTCCATGCTTTTCTATGCCAACCACCTCTCCTTCCCTCAAATCCTACCTTCAGCTCCACCTGGCGGTGGTGCTCTATGGTTTCACTGCCATCTTGGGGGCCTTGATCCAATTACCGGGTACCACCATCGTATGGTATCGCATGTTGTTTAACTTTTTGAGCCTGCTGTTATTTCCGGGGGTATGGCGCAAGATAACCACCATCCCGGTAGCGGCACGCTGGCACATTGCGGGCATCGGGGTGCTGATGGCCCTGCATTGGGCTACCTTCTACGAAGCCATCAAGTACGCCAACGTGAGCGTAACCCTGAGCTGTTTTGCTTCCACCGCCTTCTTTACCTCGCTCATCGAGCCCTTGGTCACCAAGCAGCGCATCCGCACCCACGAGATGCTGCTGGGCGGGGTGGTGGTCATCGGCTTCATTTTCATCTTTGGCCTCACCGCAGATCGCTTCCTCACCGGCATGATCATCGCCATCATATCTGCCCTCATTATTTCCTACGCCGGGGTACTGAACAAGCAGGTCGTCGCCAAATACGATGTCTATGCCATCACTTGGCTACAGTTCCTGGCCGGTTGGGCGTTTCTCACGGTGGTCATGCCTTTTTACTTACAGGTGTTTCCCGGGACCGCCGTGCTGCCTACGGCACTTGACCTGTTCTACCTGGCGATCTTGGCATTTTTGTGTACCACGCTGGCCTATACCTTGACCATGCAGGCCTTGAAGGAAGTTTCGGCCTACACCACCGCCCTTTCCATCAACCTGGAGCCGGTATACGGGATCGTGATGGCGTACTTTTTCTTTCAGGAGAATGAAGAATTGAGCCGGGGCTTTTACCTCGGGACCGGCATCATCCTGACGGCCGTTTTTCTGCACCCGGTCCTCAACCGCTTCACCGATAGGCGGCAGCGGCGGCAAGCTGCCCAGCAGCAGCAGCAGATGGAAAGATAACTAAGGGCTCGTTATTTCCAGCGATGGGTGCCCAAATGCGCCCCAAAAATTGCGCCGGCAGCCGCCACGGGGATCAGCCCGAGCACCATGATCCGAAACCCTTCTACCCACCAGCCTAAGCCATACTCGAGGGTCAGGCAAAAGCTGCCCATCTTCAGCCAAGCACCGGCCATGGCATAGACAAACAGGCTGGCTACGCCCAAAATGACTCCTTGCAAGACGGGCTCTTCTCCTTCGATGAAGATACGCTCGGCCACGGCGGCCCCTAGCTTAATTAGCATCATGGGAAGAAAGACCACATTCAACAAGAATCCCTCGGGAGAATCCAGCGTGGTTTGTAACAGGCCAGTGAAGGCACCGGCAATGAGAAGGCCCAGGCTGACGATGAGTAAAGCATACTTGCTACCATATCGCCGGGCACGAAGCAAAAAAGCGTCAGGCATAGCATAGGGGGTTAGAGAAAATAAGTATTGCTACAGAAGTTAAAAAAAATATCGGAAAGCTCCCTACCCCAGCCTGAAAAAGTGGACGGCTTTTCTCTCCCCACGCAAAGTCAGTTCAGCAAAGCTTGCCAGCCCAGCAACCTGTCGGGGAGACAAAATTGCCTAGTGCTTGCGAAGGAAAGTAATTACCTAATTTCAAACGCAGCTATTTTTTC
>CAZIVQ010000126.1:0-1656 GCA_964542415.1 uncultured Bacteroidia bacterium
CGTCAATTGAGGGTTGTAGTCGTATTTCAGTTCCAATTGGGTTTTCTCCCCCAAAGGCTCGGTGAAGGAAAGCCCGCCCTGAAAATTGAGGCCGTTACTGTTCAGAAGGGCTTGCTGATCGAGGGTGTCAGAGACGCCAGGGCGGTTGAAGTAGGTAAGGGCAGAAAGCAGCTGATTGGTGCCGTTGCTTGGTGAAAAGCCCGTCTGCAAGTCTAGCGACAGGGTGCGGCCTTGCTTCTCGAAGCGGTGGCGGTAGAGGAGCTGAAGGTTGGCATTGAGGGCCGCAAGGTCGGCCGAGAAATCAGTCAGCGACTGGTTCAGTCGAGCGTCGGAACGGGTGGTAAGCGCTGAGCTGAGCGAGTGGCCGTCATTTTCCTGCCAGGTGACCCGGGGGCGGATCAGCAGCGAATTGCGCTCGTCGAAGGCGTACTCCATCCGCAGGTTGAAGCGGTGGTTGCGGTTGAGGGCATAGCTGCTGTCGGTTTCGAGGTAGACCTGTCCGGAGTCCGCAGTAGCCACGTATTGCTGGCGCAGAAAGGTGAGGGCATCATTTTCGGTTTGGTTGAAGAAATAGCTGCCACTCACCTCCCACTTTTCGCCCCACTTGTCCGCATAGTTGAGGCCAAAGGCATGGGTCGTGGCAATGCCTTCCTGCTGCGGCACGACAAAATCTCCCGCGGCACCTCGGCCCCTGCGGCCCCCACCTCGCCGACCCCGACCCCCTCCGCCTCCGCTCATGACTCCCAGCAGGTCTTCAGCCGCAAAGTTTTGTTGGTTGAGGTTGTTGCTTTGTCCCAAGAGGGTCAGGCGGCGGTCGCCGTTGAAAAAATTTACGTTGCCGCCTGCCTTGTAGCGCTCGTCCGTGCCATAGCCAGCATAAAGTTTCCCAAACGTGCCGTTGCGCATGCCTGGCTTGGTGATGATGTTCAGCGTCTTGATGGTGTTGCCATCATCAAAGCCTGAAAACTGCGATTGCTCACTCTGCTGGTCGAATACCTGAATCTGGTCGATCACCTCTGCGGGCAGGGTACGAAGGGCGGCGGTGGGATCATTGCCCAAAAACGGCTTCCCATCGATTAGCACCTGCTTCACCTCTTCACCTTGGGCCTGCATTTTTCCGTTTTGCATCACCATGCCTGGCATCTTCTCCAGCAGTTGCTCGGCATTGGCGTCGGGGTTGGCTTGATAGGAACCCGCGTTGTACTGGGTGGTGTCCCCGAGCTGGCGCACGGGAATTTTTTTGGCCTCGATGGCCACCTCGTCCAGGTCGAAGGGTTGGTTCGGGACGGTGATTTCACCCAAAGAAAAAATGCCCCCTTTGAGGTCGAGGCGCTGCTCCAGGGGCTGGTAGCCCAGCATCCGGATGCGCAGCAAATAGGCCCCCGCCGGTACCTGAAAGCGAAAGCGTCCGTCTTCACCGGTAATGCGTCCTTGGGTCATCGAATCCGGCAACTGGATCAGCCGCACCGTTGCGCCTTGCAGCGGCGCTTGGTTGTCTTCACCCAGTAATTGGCCCCCCACAAAAGCGGTCTGCGCCCGCAGTCCAGCCGGAATCAGACCCAAGAGCAGGAGGAAGGTCAGGAGAATAGGATGTTTCATGGAGAGGAGAATGGTTTGCCCTTAGACAAGCCATCTCAGTCGGCTATTCCCTCAAGG
>CAZIVQ010000126.1:1756-6264 GCA_964542415.1 uncultured Bacteroidia bacterium
ATGCGCTTGCCTACGATGCGCACGAGGGTGTCGGGTTGGACGAACCCTTTGGTGCTGAGCGCCTCGACCCGCGCGCCGTCGACATCGACGAAGCCGGTGAGGCGGAGGGGGGTGGTGGCCCGCACGATGCGGCCAATAAAAGCGGAAGTTTCTTGCGAAACTTCTTCTGCCGCGGCTTGGAGCTGTTGCCGCTCACGCTTGCCGAAAAGATTACCAAAAAACGCCATGAGAGAAGGGATTAGTGGATAAAGAAGCTTAGGAAAGGGCCCGTGACTTTTTTCTAACGAAAAAGGCCAGGTGCATAGCATTTTGAAAGGGGAATAGTTGGCGCGCCAAATAATCGTTGCTAAGTAAAACGTAAGTTCAGGGAACAGGGTTTAGGGACCAATGATCAGGGTTCAAGGTTCAATCCGCAGGGGAACGCCTGAGGTCGAACAAGGCAAAGGAAAATTTTGCCCATAAAACATTTTCCCGTAATTTTTCTTTCCTTTCAACCAATTCCCCGCTCCCCGTCCATACTCCATATTCTATATTCCATATTCTACACCCCCCGCTATGCCCTCCCTCTATTTCACCGAAGAACACCAGCTTTTCCGCCAGACCGTGCGCGATTATTTTGCCCGGGAAGTCAGCCCCTACTTCGACGAATGGGAGGCCAAGCGCGAAATTCCCCGTACCGCCTGGCACGGCCTGGGGACCATGGGCTTCCTCGGCCTGGACCATCGCGAAGCCGATGGCGGCACCGAAGCCGATTTTTTCTTCTCGGTCATCTTCCTCGAAGAACTCGGTCGCTTGGGCAACGGGGGCTTCTCCACGGCCATCTCCGTCCACAGCTACATGGCCACCAACCACCTGGCATCAGCGGGCAGCGAGTTTCTGCGGCAAACCTTCCTGCGCCCAGCCCTGGAAGGGAAAAAAATCGCCGCCTTGGCCATCTCCGAGCCCGCCGCGGGCTCAGACGTGAGCAGCCTCCGCACCACCGCCCGGCGCGAAGGGGATCATTTTGTGGTCAGCGGAGGCAAAAACTTCATCTCCAACGGCTACTACGCCGATTTTCTCGTCACGGCCGTCAGAAGCGAAGCCGGCATCAGCCTGCTACTCATTGAGGGCAACAGCCCGGGCGTGACCCGCACCAAGCTCAATAAGATCGGCTGGCACAGTTCCGATACCGCTGAAATCGGCTTCGACGAGGTGCGGGTGCCCGTGGACCACCTCATCGGGGAGGAAGGCAAGGGCTTCAAATACATCATGGAGAGCTTCCAACTCGAACGCCTGGCCGCAGGCATCCTGGCGGTGGGCGGCATGGAAGGGGCCCTGGCCCTGACCCTGCGATACATGCACGAGCGGGAGGCTTTTGGCCGCCCCATCAGTAAGTACCAAGCGCTGCGCCACACCATCGCCGAGCTGGCTACCGAGGTCGAATGCACCAAGCAGTTCGTTTACCATACCGCATGGCAACATGCCCAGGGTGCTTATGTGGTCAAAGAATGCTCCATGGTCAAACTCAAAGCCTCCGAACTCGCCAACCGGGTGGTAGATCGCTGCTTGCAAATGTTTGGGGGCTATGGCTACATCGAAGAATATCCCATCGCCCGTATGTACCGCGACAGCCGGGTGGGCACCATCGCTGGTGGGACCTCCGAGATCATGAAGGAAATCATTGCCAAAATGGTCCTCGACGACCGGCGCTACGACCCGGCCTACGAGCCGCCGGGTAAAAATGGTTCGACCTCGACTGCCGCTGAAATCGTGGCCAGCCTCCCCCAGCGTTTTCGCCCCGAAAAAGCCAATGGCTACGCCACGGTGATGCATTACCAGCTCAGCGGCGCAGGCGGCGGGCCTTTTACCATCCGCATTTCCCAGGGTCATTGCGAGCTTCAGTCAGGCCTCCATGGCCAAGCCAGCTGCGTGGTCAAAGTCGCGGCGGCAGACTATGCCGCCCTCGAAACCGGCCGCCTCGATCCGCAAACGGCTTTTATGCAAGGAAAACTACAAGTGAGCCACCCTGGGGAGCTGATGCGCTTTACCCAGGTTTTTGAGAAATGGAAAGGCAAGGAGTGAGTTGGCGCCGCTTTAGTCGACCTTTTCTCCCTTTTGCTGGAGGGGCTCTGGGCTGGACATACGCAGCCCGGGGAGCATGGGGGCCTTTTTTTGGTGATAATCACTCATGCTCTTGAGGATGTAGTCGAGCATCTCGATGGCCTTGAGGATGTGCGGGCCTTTGTTGAGCATGACGCACTCCGCGCCTTGGGCTGTGGCCGCATCGGTGATCTCGGCCCGGGAGGGGCGGCCTTTCTTGGCCAGGGTTTCCAGTACCTGCGTCGCCCAGACGATGGGAATGTGGGCCGCTTCACACAGCCACATAATCTCCTCCTGGATGCGGGCCAGGTGTTGCCAACCGCCTTCGATGGCCAGGTCGCCCCGGGCAATCATCACCCCCAAGGGATAGTTTTGCATGGCTGTGAGCAGGATTCCCGGCAGGTTGCGATAGCCGCTGCGGGTTTCTATTTTGAGAATAATGCCAATCTCCCGGGCATTGAGCCGGCGGAGGGCAGTAAGCAAATCCTCTACGTCTTGGGGGTTGTTGACAAAGGAAACGTTCACCACATCGGCATGCTCCACCACAAAGGCAAGGTCTTCCTTGTCTTTTTCGGTCAGGCCCCGGATGTGGAGCTGGCTTTCGGGAAAATTGACCCCCTTGTCAGCCTTGAGCTTGGCGCCGGAGGCTTTGGCAAAGGTGATCTCGATTTCCAATTCTTCATCCGATACCCCTATCACTTTGCCCTCGATTTTGCCATCGTCCATGAGCACCGGCTCGCCGACTTTGAGGTCGGCAAATACCTCTGGCAAGGTACAAGAGATGTGCGCGGGGGCCAGTAGGTTGCCCTCGGCATCAAACTTGGCTGGCTCCCCCGGCCGGGGGTCGCGGTGAAAGAGCAGCGTATCGCCCGGCCGCAACATGAGCGTTTCTTCCAAATGCGGCAACTGCCCGACGGACGTCCCTGGCAATTCCTCCTCATCTCGCTTGAGCTGTAGCTCGGTGCCGGTGGTGACATAGGCTGAGTCGTAGGTGCTGATGCGGCAACCTTCGGCTTGGGCGTAGAGCACATTGAAGGTGCATTTTTTGCCCCGGCCATCCACCAGTAAAAGGGTGTCTCCTTGTTCGAGTTGCTTCATCCAGGCCTCGGCGACGGGAATATGAACGTCTGTTTCTACATGAGGCGGGTTCTCGGGCGGAGCCAGCCAGCCATAAGCCGGCTTGAGGGTGCGGCCAAGCTGATCGCGTAGCGGGCGCAGGTGTACCACCTGAGGGCCGGGCCTCATCTCCCCGGTGCGGAGCTTGGGGCCACCGAGGTCCATACAAATGCGGCAGCTTTGGCCCAATTCTTCCTTAGCCTGCTTGAGGTAGGCAATCATTTGCAACCAGGCGCCGGGACCATCCTTGGCACAGTTGATCCGGGCACAGGTCATGCCCGCCTGTAGCAGCTGTTTGACCAGGGCGTAATTTTCGGCTGCCTTCGAGGGCATGGTGACCATGATGCGCTTGCTATGGCGCTTTTGTTTTTTGCCCAGTAAGGCCGTGGTGTTGCGCTTGATGATCTTGCCCCCTTGCTTGAAAGAAACGACCGCTTCGCTTTCCAACTTGTCCTTCTTGCCGATCAAGGTATGCAACAGATGCCGGACAGCCAGCAGGCTGGCCATGACGTGGCTTTCAGCCCGGCCCAGGCGAGAAATCCCGAGGTTGCCCAGCTTGAACTGCAACTCCCGCACATCTTGATGCCGCAGGGCCAGGTAATGCACCAGGTTGGTGGCGCTCTCCTGGAAGCCAGGATGGACCTTTTCGAGGTAAGGCGCATATTCTTCCTCGTAGCCGATCGCCGTTTTCCGGATATCCTCCAGGTCAGCGATCATGGACTTGATGTGTTTTTTTTTGACCTTCATGGTGCAAGGGGGGGCATTAACCGATGGTGGCACGGATGAGGGGAACTTCTTCCCAAAAACGCTGTTCCAGGGCCGCATTCGACCCCACCAGGCCTTGGATGATCTGACCGGCCCAGTCGAGGTACGCCAGCTTTTCTGCCCGAGGCCAGTCCAGGGGGAAATTGGCGATGTCACGCACGTTGCACAATTGGTCCGCCACTTTGATCACCCGGGCTTTGGCGGACATTTTTGGCGCCTTGGCTACTTGTAGTCGCTTCCGTTCCTCGTAAGGAAGGGACATGTCATCGGTCAGCTCTTCCACCAGGTCGGCCACTTCCTCTCCAAATAACCCCTGCAACTCCTTATATGAACTGTTCGTGTCTTCGACACAGTCGTGCAGCAAGGCTGCTTGCAGGGTCGGTAAGTCGTAGACTCCACCTTCTCTGGCCAGGGCATCGGCTACGGCAATGACATGGTTAAGGTAAGGTAAAGCCTCGTAGCCCCGTTTACGTTGGTCCTGGTGTTGGCGGGCAGCGTAGCTAAGGGTGCGAAGGAGTTGGGCAGAACCAGTGAACATGGGGCAGGGA
>CAZIVQ010000126.1:6364-8302 GCA_964542415.1 uncultured Bacteroidia bacterium
GCCACAAACATTTCGAGCAAGCCCGCACCGATGTTTTGGTCCTCCACGATTTCGGTGGCCAGGTTGGATTTGCGCAGTACGAAGCGGTCGAAAATCAACCGTACCCCCGCCAGGTAGACCAGGACCACCACCACTTCGATGCCCAACAGGCTAAGGTCTTCACCCCAACTGCGAAACGGTCCACTCACCGCCCGCATGATGATGATGCCCAGGGAAATGAGCCCCCCAGCAAACCCCAAACCCGCCGCGACATTGTCTTTTTCGATCTCCCCATGCACATCGTAAGGGGTGATGCGGGTGTAGATCAACCCGAAAAGGATCAACGCCACCTGTCCCAAAGCATAAAAGACCAGGGCCGTCACCGGGCCGCCCCCCTCACCATGGATAGCTCCCGCAATGACCATGGCCGAAGCGATGTACACCCCCGCCTCGATCACCCCGGTACCCGCATTCTGGTCTTTGACAATCTCCTTGTCGACCGAAAAGCGGGGCAGAATGACTTTCTCATTGATCAGGCGGGAAACCTGGAGCAGGAGGATACCCGCCAGGGCATACCCCCCTACGGTAAGGAAGTCCAGGGTCAAATCTCCTGAGGAAGGGCCGAGCAGCGCCCCGATGTAAATGATGGTGATGCCGATGAAATAGCCTGCCGCGCTGACCGAGACGGCGTTGTTGTCGTATTCGGTGAGCTGTTCGTCGAGGTTATAGGAAGAAATCAGGCCTTTGGCCCATTTGGCCAGGAAAAAGAAAAAGACGTACAGGACCAGGTAGCCAGCGTTGATGAGGATGGTGTCGAAATTGAGGAGGTTTTCCATGTCTAGCGGGATTGCAGGGTGTAGGTCAAAGCAACAAAAATCCTTCACAAAAGCGAAACGCTCAGCCGGACTTTTGCTTTTGCCTTATGCGGAGGTAATGCTGTAGCACCAGCAAAAGCACCAGCAGGGCGCCAATGGCTGCGAGAAACAAGAGCAAAGCCGGGGGGTCGGTAGTCTCATTGAACAAGGCCCAGATAAGAAAGAAGGCCCCAGCAGGCAGTACCAGCAGGTAGACCACTCCTTCGCGCAGCCGGAGGCGCAGCCCGCGGTTGCGCACGAAGTAGCCGCCGATGCTCAAGCCGATGAACAGTGCTACCGGGTAGAGAAACGGGGCCAGAAAGTGGGCCATCAAGCTTACTACCCCAAAGCCCCCGGCCCAGATGAGGGCCAGAAAAAACCCGGCCTGATCGCGCTCCGCATCTGCCGAAAGCTCCGGCGGGCGCACCTTGAACGGCGGCGGGTGAACTTCTTCCGCTTCGGGCGGACGGGCGTGCTGGCTCACCCGGGCTTGCACCTTGCGGGCATGGATCTCCAGCCGCTTGCGGGCCAGCTCGGCGAAGCGCCCCTGAGGAAAGCGCCGCAAAAAGTCCCGGTACGAAAGCAGGGAGTCCTGCTCGTCAGCGTACTGCCAGGCCAGCAGCTCTTCCTCCAGCTGCCGGTACTGTTTCGCCAGTTTGTGCTCCAATTGAGCGATGCGCTGTCGCACCTGCCGGGCATATTTTCCCTGGGGAAATTCTTTCAGAAAGGCATTGTAAGCCGCCACGGTATCTTCGTTGGTGGCGGTTTCCAGGGCGGCTTCTTCGGGCTCGAGGTCCGGGTCTTGCTCCCAGGCCTCGTTGGCTTTGGTTCGGGGTTGATGGCGCACCAGGTTCAGGATGCGCTCCACCGCTTCGCTCACAAACGCCCCCTCCGGATACTGGGATTTGTAGCGCAGGTAAGCTGCTACGCTGTTGCTGCGTATGGCCTCTTCCCAGGCCATGTCATGCTCCAGGGCTTCGATTCGTTGCCCAGCTTCGGCCATGTAGCGGCCGTTGGGGAGATCGGAAGAGCGTCGTGTAGGGAAAGAGTGTAGAGCTCGGTGGCGAGTCGGGTGTAGGACGCAGAGCGGTGGCAAAAGGGAAAG
>CAZIVQ010000127.1:0-8267 GCA_964542415.1 uncultured Bacteroidia bacterium
CTTTGAGGAGAGAAGGAAATTTTTTTGGGAGCTACCCTAGCCAAGCCAGGTTGGTAACTGCCAAATTTACAATCAAAACTACAAGAAAATCGCGCATGAAACAAAGTCAAGGTATCAGGGCGAATTTCTAGCCACTCAAAAGTAACGGCGCTCTCCCCTCAGGCTAACCAGCGACACGCTCTTGCTTAATGGCTTCGATCATTTTAGGAATGACCTCGAACAGATCTCCCACAATGCCGTAGTCTGCTATCTTAAAAAACGGAGCTTCGGGGTCTTTGTTGATCACAACGATGTTTTTTGAGGCACTAACCCCCGCAAGGTGCTGGATTGCACCAGAAATACCGATGGCGATGTAAAGGTCGGGAGTGATCTGGATGCCCGTCTGCCCTACGTGCTCGTGGTGGGGTCGCCATTCCATGTCAGCCACGGGCTTGGAGCAGGCGGTTGCTGCTCCCAGCAGTTCGGCCAATTCTTCGATCATGGGCCAGTTCTCGGGCCCTTTCATGCCCCTTCCGGCCGACACGACCACTTCGGCTTCGGTGAGAGAAATGCCTTCGGAGGCCTTGATGAGCTCCTTGGCTACCGCTTGGAGGTCCGCTTGCCCTGGCTGAAAATCTTGGGTTTCGATGGAAACTTCAACTGGGTTTTCTTCCACCTTGTAGCCATTGGTCATCACGGTGATGATCAGGTTTTCTTTGTTGGCCTTTACTTCTTGTACTCCTTTGCCGGAATAGGCCATGCGCTCGGCCTCGAAGTGATTGGCGGGATCGACCAGGGAAATGACGGCGGGCATGGGCGAGGCGTCGAGTTTTACCGTCAGGCGTGGCGCGATGGCCCGGCCGTTGTAGGTATGTGCCATCACCACTGCCTTTGTCTCCTGCTGTTTGGCTACCTGGGCCACAGCCGCCGCGTAGGCAGCGTTGGCAAAGCCTTCCATTTTTTCGCCCGTGACGGTGAAGACCTTGCTCACACCATAGGTGCCAAGCTTTTTCAATTCTGCTTCAGCTACCTGCCCCACCGATACGGCATAGAGCGGTAGGCTGAGATTGGCCGCCAGGTCATAGGCATAGGTAGCGGCTTCGAAAACAGCTTTTTTGAAAGTGCCTTCAGAGTTTTCTGCAAAGAGAAGAACTGACATATGTAGAGATTGAATAGTTCGAAATGGAAAAAAGGGGGAATAACTTTTTCTAGCCCTTGGATTCGTGCCTGGAGAAGCGGACTCAAAGGCCTTGGGTGAGCTTTTTTTAGCGTTCAGCCATCCCTTGTTTAGGAAGGCATGTCCAGACTCAGGCTTGCTAATTGATCGGGCCGGATCACGCCTCAGGCCTGCCCATCATCCGGAAATCCGGCCCAGCAGATCCTGTTTCGCTCCGCGAAACTGAGCACTAGTGCTTGCAGAACTAAATTCTAAGCCCTTTAAACTTGCCCTTTTCCCGCGTTACTGCGTCAAAAAGTCTTCATTTAGTCCCCCGGCTTGCCGGGGGATCTTCGACTCGCTAAATTCAGTCTTTTTCCCCTCCAGAGGCGGGTCCCAGACTTGTCCCACGAAAAAATAGCTACGTTTAAATTGGCTAATTACTTTGTTCCACAAGCACTAGATAATGCCTTTGCCAGCCAGGGTACTTACCAGCTTTTCGGGGGCATCGGACTCAAAGAATTGGCAATCGCCTTTGGCGGGGGGGTAAGAAAAGTGCTCGGTCGAAACAAAGGTTTCGATTTCTGCCGGTGCCACCTTGGAAAGGGGCTTTTTACGGGCCGCCATGATGCCGCGCATGTTGGGGATGCGCCATTCGGCGATTCCTTTCTGACAGCTTACGACCAAAGGCAGGGTAGCCTCGACTACCTCATAGCCCCCATCTACTTCCCGCTTGAGGGTGGCCTTATTCTCTCCACTCATCTCCATGTGGGTAGCGTAGGAAACAAAGCCATAGCCGAGGTGCTCAGCCAGAATCCCGGGCACCATAGAACCATTGAAGTCAATGGATTCCTTGCCGGTGAACACGATGTCGTAATCCTTGCCGTCGCAGTAATTGGCTACCTGCGCCGCCACGAAAGCCGCATCGACTGGGTGGGTATCAATGCGCACGGCATCGTCAGCACCAATGGCCAAAGCCTTACGTAGGGTAGGCTCCACTTCGGGGCCCCCTACGCAGAGGGCCGTTATTTCCACCTGCTGCCCCGCTTCGCGAAAGCCAATGGCTCGCGAAAGCCCATATTCGCAGTAGGGATTGATCACAAATTGTACCCCGGTCTTATTCAGCTTGCTGCCATCAGCTTCAAACTGTATCTTGGTGGTGGTATCAGGGACATGACTTATACAAACTAGAATTTTCATAACTTGTAGTTATTGTTTTTTCAATTAAAATTACGAAGTAATCTGCATTCTAAAAAACTATGGCCTCGGAAAGACTCAAGCAACTCCTGGCATTTCTTGAAGCTGCCCCAGAAGACCCTTTCTCCCTCTACTCAGTAGCTTACGAGTATCAGCAGCTCGGAGATTTGCCTAAGGCTCGCAGCTACTTCGAGCGCCTGCGTAAACTGCATCCCACTTATGTGGGCACCTACTATCATTTGGGCAAAACCCTGGAGCAACTCGAAGGCAAAACCGCCGCGTTACCCGTCTATGAGCAAGGCATGCAGATCGCCCGCCAACAGTCAGACATGCATGCCTTTGGGGAACTGCAACGAGCCCTCCAATCGGCTCAGGGTCTTGATTATGAAGACGAAGTGTGATGCATGCATAACAAAAGTACAAAATATTAGGCTTGATTACTAGTTTTTCTTGCTCCGGTGAACTTTCGTCCCAAGCAAAAGGTTTTGTACCTTTGCAGTCCAAACTAGTGCCTTGTCAACTCCTCATTGATAGGTAGTTACTTTGCTCCACAAGCACTAGAAGGGTAGAAAAAGCCAGTTGAGTTTTGACTAGCAGAAGCAAAATCGAGCTATGAGTACAACGAGAAGGGTTAATTTGCATGTAGAAGGGGTTCCGAATCCCAATGCCATGAAGTTCGTTCTGGAGAATGGGATCATTGTCGATGAGCCCTATGAGTTCCGGGATCCTCAGATGGCGCAGCGCTCTCCGCTGGCCAAGCGCTTGCTCACGCTCCGCTTTGTCGACCGGGTGTTGCTCAACCGCAACTACATCACGGTGGTCAAAGACATGGACAACAGCCCGGCATGGCGGGAAATCCTTCCCGAAGTGCGCTCCTTAATCCAAATGCACCTGGAGCAGAATGAGCCCATCCTTTACCTGGGAGCAGAAAAGCTCGCCCAACCCCGCGACGACGAGGCCATTGCCAGCATGATCATTGACCTGCTCAATCGGCACATCCGGCCGCCGGCCCAAGAAGATGGCGGAGACATTCTCTTCGAATCTTATGCCGATGGCGTGGTCAACCTCAGCATGCACGGCGCTTGCCACCGCTGTCCTTACGCGGCCCAGACCTTGAAGCAGGGCGTAGAAAAAGTGCTGACCCAGCTCATCCCGGAAGTGAAGCGGGTCACCGCCACCGCCAACTTCGTTCACTGATGCCTATGCCAGATGTTTCTTTGCAGCCGGTGACCTTTCAAGACCTGGGGAGAATTGCCTATCATGAGGCCTGGGACCTGCAAGAGCAGCTGCTCAAAGCCAACGTAGACCTCAAGCTCGCCGCCGGCCGCAAGGCCGAACCCGGCAGCTTAGCCACCCGGCATCACTTGCTTTTTTGTGAACACCCCCACGTCTATACCCTGGGCAAAAGTGGCAAACCTGAGCACCTGCTCATTGACAAAGCCACCCGGGAAACGCTTGCCATCGAGTACTTCAACATCAACCGGGGCGGCGACATCACCTACCACGGCCCGGGGCAAATCACCGGTTATCCCATTTTTGACCTGGAGAAATTCCGTACGGATGTGGGCTGGTACCTGCGCACCCTCGAAGAGATCGTCATCGCTGTGCTGGCTCAATATGGCCTCGAAGGGGGCCGCATTGCTGGCGCTACCGGGGTTTGGCTGGATGCCGAGGGTCCCTACCCGCGCAAGATTTGCGCTTTCGGGGTGCGTTGCAGCCGATGGGTGAGCATGCATGGCTTCGCCTTCAACGTCAATACGGACCTCAGTTTTTTCGACCACATCGTGCCTTGTGGTATCGACGACAAAGGCGTCACCTCCATAGCCCGTGAATTAGGCGCCCCCCAAGACCTGGAGCGGGTGAAGGCCCAGCTCAAAGCAGAATTTGCCCGGCAGTTTGGGCTGAGCTACGCATGACCAGGGCTTTCTAATAAAACCTTTTCCGGCGCTAATCTGTGATTGGTGCCGATTAAAGCCGGATTTTGCAATTCCCCGATGGTTCAATTGGCGAACTCGGGAATTTCTCCGTTTAGTACGCGCCAATTCGGAAACGGGCAGTACATTGACCTCATGGCCTGCTTTTTTACAGGAAACCTCTTTACGCATAAATTCGCTCCTTGCAGCGCTTTCTCGTAAAAAAACGCCCTTTCTGGATACCAGAAAGGGCGTTTTTCTATGAAATAAACCTGGGCTAGGCGTCTTTCTTATCGTCTTCTTCGGATTCGTCCGGGGCAGCCTCTTCCTCCGTTTCATTTTCTGCTTCAGCCGTGGGCTCCTCCTCAGCAGGGGTAGCCTCATCGGCTGGCGCTTCTGCCACTTCTGCTGTCTCTTCTGAGGTCGAAGGGACTTCTTCTTCCGCCATTTCTTCTACCACCACTGCATCTTCGATGGCTTCTGGCTCGGCGGCAGCCGTTTCCTGCTGCTGCTTCGCCTGGCTTTGCGGCTCACTGGACTCCCCTCCTCCTTTTTTCTTCTTCCGGCGACGACGGCGACGGCTTCCGCCAGAGCTGCTGTTCTGGGTGTATTCGTCGTTGTAATCGACCAGCTCAATGAGGGCCATTTCGGCGCTGTCTCCATTTCTCGGGCCGAGTTTCAGGATGCGGGTGTATCCCCCGGGACGATTGGCGATCTTTACGTTGATCTCTTGAAAGAGCTCTTTGACAGCTTCTTTGTTCTGGAGATAAGAAAATACTACCCGACGGGAATGGGTCGTATCATTCTTGGATTTGGTGAGCAGCGGCTCGATGTACACCCGAAGGGCTTTTGCCTTGGGAAGGGTGGTCTTGATCCGCTTGTGTTCGATCAGCGAGCAGGCCATGTTGGATAGCATCGCTTTACGGTGAGCCGACTTCCGGCTCAGGTGATTGAATTTTTTTCCGTGTCGCATTGTTAAAGGTTTTGCGCCTTGCCAGAGACATTCCGTCTGCTAAAAGAGGGTCATATTTCCCTGGGCAATGGAACAGTGATGAATAGGTAAATATGAAAAAGGAGCCGGAAACCATGCCTGCGAAGGAAGAATTTCCGGCCCCTGTACATTCTGGACGATTAAGAACTGTGATTAGTCCTCTTCCAGGCGATACTTGCCTACATCCATGCCGAAGCTGAGGTTTTTTTCCGCGACCAGCTCTTCGAGCTCGGTCAAGGACTTCTTCCCGAAGTTACGGAATTTCAGCAGGTCGGCGATGTTGTAGCTGACAAGATCCCCCAGGGACTTGATATCAGCGGCTTTGAGACAGTTGTAAGCGCGTACTGAAAGGTCCAGCTCAGAGAGCGGCGTCTTCAGTAGTTTGCGCATCTGCAGGTAGTTTTCGTCTACCTCGTCCTTTTTCTCCGGCTCATCGGAGCGCAGCGTGATGCTATCGTCAGAGAAAAGCATCAGGTGGCGAAGCAGAATGTTGCCGGCTTCTTTGAGGGCTTCCTCGGCGTTGATGGTGCCATCGGTCTGCACCTCGATTTCCAACTGCTCGTAGTCAGTCTTCTGCTCAATGCGGTAGTCATCTACTTCGTAGCGGACATTGCGAATGGGCGTGAAGATGGCGTCGATCGGAATCTCACCGATAGGCGCATTGGGTAGTTTGTTTTCTTCGGCCGGTACGTAGCCGCGTCCTTTCCCAATGGTAAGCTCAATGTCGAACTGGGTCTTGGGATCAAGGTGAGCGATGACGTGCTTGGGGTTGGTGATCTCGAAGGCCGTAGTATGGTCGGCGATATCCGCAGCGGTAAAGACTTCTTTGCCCCGAACAGAGACGAAGATTTTGGGGTCTCCTTCTCCTATGCTGCGCATGCGCACCCCTTTGAGGCCGAGAATGATCTCCGTAACATCTTCGATCACGCCATTTACCACAGAAAACTCATGGTCTACTCCCGGGATTTTGATCGAAATAATGGCATGGCCTTCCAGAGAAGAGAGCAGGACACGCCGTAGGGCATTTCCCACGGTAATGCCGTACCCGCGCTCGAGCGGGCGAAGCTGGAAACGACCAAAATGGTCGCTCTCCTTCTCCAACACGACTTTCTCCGGCATTTGGAAATTCAACAGTGCCATATGGTAGGTTCCTTTCGGGTTAAGCAAAAAATATCAGACAAAAATAGTAAGCAGTGAGCAAGCACTACTTCGAATAGAGTTCAACGATAGACTGCTCGTTGATGTTTTCAGGAATCTCTTGCCGGTCCGGCGCGTTGAGGAAAATTCCCTCGTACTGATTCTGGTTGACATCCAACCACGAGTAGCGGGTAGCCCGGCCAAGGCTATTGTTTACCACGTCCAGGTTCCGGCTTTTTTCGCGGATGACCACTTTATCTCCAGGGCTCAGCAACGTAGAAGGGATGTTGTTTGTCCGGCCATTGAGCTCGACGTGCTTGTGGCTGACGAGCTGACGAGCAGCACGACGGGTAGGCGCAAACCCCATGCGATAAACCACATTGTCGAGGCGGGATTCAAGCATTTGCAGGAAAACCTCACCAGTAACGCCCTTCATGCGGGTCGCGTTGGCGAAAAACTTCCGAAACTGCCGCTCGAGCATACCATAGGTATACTTGGCTTTTTGCTTTTCAGCGAGCTGCTGAGAATATTCCGACGGCTTGCGGCGGCGTCCACGGCCATGCTGACCGGGACCGTATTTTTTACGTTCCAGCGCTTTGCTGGGGCCGAAGATCGGTTCTTGGAACCTACGGGCAATCTTCGACTTGGGACCTCTGTATCTTGCCATTGAGAAAGAGTAGTTGAATAACTAGTGCTTGCGGAACAAAGTAATTACCTAATTTAAACGCAGCTATTTTTTCGTAGGACAAGGAAAAAAAGCCGATCCTAGCAAGCTAGGTGAGGATTTTCTGACGCAGTACTGCGGAAAAAGAGCAAGTTTAAATGGGTTAGAATTTAGTTCTGAAAGCACTAGGGTGCGGCCATGAACCGACACCGAAGGGAAAAAAATCAGACGCGGCGGCGTTTGGGAGGGCGACAGCCGTTGTGCGGCAGGGGGGTGATATCCTGAATCAGGGTCACGTCGATACCGGCGGCAGCCACCGCACGGATCGCAGCCTCGCGGCCCGACCCTGTACCTTTCACATATACCTCTACTTTGCGCAAGCCTTGATCGTAGGCTTTTTTGGCGCAATCAGTAGCTGCTACCTGAGCCGCGTAAGGGGTATTCTTTTTCGACCCACGGAATCCCATCTTACCCGCAGCGGACCAAGAGATGGTGTTGCCGGAGAGATCGGTAATCGTGATGATGATATTGTTAAAAGAAGAAGTGATGTGGACTTGGCCCACGGCTTCTACTCTTTTTTTCTTCTTGGGAGAACGGGAAGACTTTGCCATGCTCGTTATTTACTATTTGGTCACTTTTTTCTTGCCTGCTACGGTCTTGCGCTTCCCTTTACGGGTACGGGCGTTGGTTTGGGTACGCTGTCCACGCAGGGGCAGGCCTTTGCGGTGGCGCAGCCCGCGGTAGCAACCGATGTCCATCAATCGCTTGATGTTCATCTGTACCTCACCACGCAAGGCACCTTCTACTTTGAATTGGTCACTGATGAGACGACGGATGGTCACCACCTCGTCGTCAGACCAGTCATTGACTTTTTTGCTGGGGTCGATCCCGGCTTGATCCAGAATCTTCTCGGCCGTGGTCTGGCCGATCCCAAAGATATAAGTAAGGCCAATTACGCCTCGCTTGTTTTTGGGTAGGTCTACTCCTGCTATACGTGCCATATACAATTGTATTGATGCGGGTGGAGGCACATCCAGGCCGAGGGCCTGACGCCTCTAACCGGCGACTTATCCCTGACGCTGTTTGTGACGAGGATTTTTCTTGTTGATCACATAGATGCGTCCCTTGCGGCGAATGATTTTATCGTCAGAGGAACGTTTCTTCACGGAAGCCCTTACTTTCATGACGGATTCGTTTTTCAGAGTGATGGGTAGCCGGAGGAGGGCGAAG
>CAZIVQ010000128.1:0-3764 GCA_964542415.1 uncultured Bacteroidia bacterium
GCCCAGCCCCAGTCAGCGCGGGCGGCTCTATCGTCGATGCTGTCGGGCCAGGCCGCCGCGATCTCCTGCCGGAAATCCGGCGCGTAGCTCACCTCCAGGTCCGGTACCTCCTGCCGGATGGCCGCCGCCAATTCATTGGACGTGAAACTCATCCCGTGCAGGTTGTAGCTGCTGCGGATACGGATCTGCTCCGCCGGGGCCGCCATCAGCTCGACCATGGCTCGGATGGCATCGGGCATGTACATCATCGGCAGGGCCTCGTCAGCCTGCAGGTAGCAGGTAAAGGGCTCGCCTTTCACCGCATGGTGGAAAATCGCCACCGAATAGTCGGTGGTGCCCCCACCGGGCGGGGTCTTGTAGCCGATCAGCCCCGGAAAGCGCAGGCTACGCACGTCCACCCCGTAGCGCCGAGCGTAGTAGGCACACCATTGCTCCCCGGCCAGCTTGCTGATGCCGTAGACCGTCGCCGGCTCGGCCGGGCTGTGCTGGGGCGTTTGTTCCTTGGGCGAGGTCGCTCCGAAGATGGCGATCGAACTGGGCCAGAAGACCTGCGCCAAATCTAGTTGCCGGGCTGCCTCCAGCACGTTGAGCAGGCCCGCCATGTTGGTGTCCCAGGTGCGCACCGGGTTCTCTTCGCCGCTGGCAGAAAGGATGGCCGCCAGGTGGTAGACCCGGCTGACCTCCCGCTCGCGGATCAGCTCAAACAGGGCCTCGCGGTCCAGTACGTCCAGCACGGCAAAGTTGGGGTCAGCCTGCGCGGGCTCGCGGATGTCGGAGGCAATGACCTGATCAGCGCCCTGCTCGCGGCGCAGGGCTTGCAACAATTCTTGCCCGATTTGACCTAATGCCCCGGTAATCAAGGTGCGACCCGGTGTGTCTGGAGGTGTTTTCATGCAGCAAAAGATGAGGAAATGAAGGGGAAAAGCCA
Organism: uncultured Bacteroidia bacterium; assembly: GCA_964542415.1. Classification (GTDB taxonomy): domain Bacteria; phylum Bacteroidota; class Bacteroidia; order J057; family J057; genus CAZIVQ01. Next base: position 929 of record CAZIVQ010000128.1, read on the forward strand.
GCGCTATGCAGGGCTATTTCACGGCGGCTAGCCGAAAAATGCGGCAAAAGTCCCGCAAAATCAAGTATTGGAACCCAGGCAGCCAAGGGTTGTTCCCCCCAAAAGTCCCGGCAGTTGAAAGCTGGCAAGAAAAACGGGCATTCGTTAGGAAGGCCTAAACCATGGCGGGCTTTTCTTAGCGGCCTGACAAAAAAGCCGCCATTTTCCCGGAGAAAAACGACGGCTATTTTTTTGAAAAAAGGCCATGCACCTGCCCTACTCCACCGTCACCGACTTGGCGAGGTTACGTGGCTGGTCCACGTTGCAATCGCGCATCACGGCGATGTGGTAGGAGAGCAATTGCAGCGGAATCACCGACAGCAGCGGCATGAGCGACTTGCTGGCCTGCGGGATCTCGATCACAAACTCAGCCAGGTCGCGGATGACCGTGTCGCCTTCGGTAACCACGGCGATCACCCGTCCCTTGCGCGAGACCACCTGGTCCACGTTGCTCACGATCTTGTCGTAGGACTCGTCGTGGGTGGCGATGAAAGCCACCGGCATGTTTTCGTCGATCAGGGCGATAGGGCCGTGCTTCATCTCCGCCGCCGGATAGCCTTCGGCGTGGATGTAGGAGATTTCTTTCAGCTTGAGGGCGCCTTCGAGGGCCACGGGGAAATTGTAACCACGGCCGAGGTAGAGGAAATTGGAGGCGTCTTTGAAGGTTTCGGCGATATCGATGATCTTGTCGTTGGCCTCCAGGATCTTGCGCACCTTGCTCGGGATTTGCAGCAATTCGACGATGGCTTCGCGGGAGCGGTGGGTACTGATGCCTTTGAGCTGCGCGACAAACCCCGCCATGAGGGTAAGCACGGTGACTTGTGAGGTGAAAGCCTTGGTCGAAGCCACCCCGATCTCGGGCCCGGCGTGGATATAGACCCCCGCATGGGTACTGCGGGCGATGCTGGAACCCACCACATTACAGATGCCCAGCACCAACGCGCCTTTTTCCTTGGCCAATTCTACGGCGGCCAGGGTATCGGCCGTTTCGCCACTCTGAGAGATGGCCAGCACCACATCGCCCGGCCCGATGATGGGGTCGCGATAGCGAAATTCGGAGGCATACTCCACCTCCACCGGTACCCGGGCGTATTCTTCGAAGAGGTATTCGCCCACCAAGCCCGCGTGCCAGCTCGTGCCACAAGCCACCATCACGAAGCGCTTGGCTTGGCGCAATTCTTCATGCACATCGACCAGGCCGCCGAGCCAGACCTGCTTGTCGCTGGGACGAATGCGCCCGCGCAAGCTGTCGGCAATAGAATTGGGTTGCTCCATGATCTCCTTGAGCATGAAGTGCTCGTAACCGCCCTTTTCCAATTGCTCCAGCTCCATGTCGATCCGCTGCAGGTAAGGCTTGCGGATGACATTGGAGATGGTTTTGATGGTGTGCGAATCTTTGGTCAGAATGGCCATTTCCCCGTCGTTGAGGTAAATGACGTCCTTGGTATAAGCTACAATCGGGGTGGCATCGGAGGCGATGACGTATTCATTTTCTCCCAACCCAATCACGATCGGGCTACTTTTGCGGGCCACGATCAGCTGCCCCGGCTCGTCCTTGCACATGACAATGATGCCGTAGGCACCAGCCACTTTATTCAGGGCCATGCGTACCGCTTCCTCTGCGTTTTCGGTCTCCTGCAAATAATAATGCTCGATCAGCTGAATGAGCACTTCCGTATCGGTGCCACTCTTGAACTCATACCCCCGGGAGATCAGCTGCTTTTTGAGCACGCTGTAATTCTCAATGATGCCGTTGTGGATGATGGCAAAACGGCCAGAGGCGGATATATGCGGGTGGGCATTGATGTCATTGGGCTCGCCGTGGGTAGCCCAGCGGGTGTGGCCCATGCCGACCGAGCCGTCGAGGTCCCGGTCCCCGACGAAGGATTCCAGGTCCGCGACTTTGCCTTGCTTCTTGAAGACCTCCAGGGAGCCATTTAGCATGGCTACGCCAGCTGAATCATAGCCCCGGTATTCCAGGCGCTTCAGGCCGTCGATGAGAATGGGATAAGCCTTCCGGTAGCCGATGTATCCGACAATTCCGCACATATTGAAAAAACGATTTGAGTGATGAGAAGGAAAGAATGGGGAAAACGGCGGAGGGTTGGGGAGAATGCTGCCGTGTACGAAGCAACAGGGTAAAAGATGTGATCCCTGGCCAGGGGGCAGGAATTTTTCGGTAACTTTCCCCGGTCGGTATCTCTTTCTTGGAAACCCCGTCTCGGTTTTACTCCTAAGCAATGGTCAAATATACAAGAAAAAACGCTGCAGAAATGTGGGCAAAATCCTCCCCTTCTTTCATCTCCGGCTTGCTGCTGGGCTTGCTGGCACTGGTATTTGGCTCCTGCCAGCCAGAATCGCCGGTTTCTCCCCCCAACATCCTCCTGCTCATCACCGATGATCAAGGCTACGCCGACCTTTCGCTGCACGGCAGCCCGGATGTGGCCACGCCCCACCTGGATGCGCTGGGGCGCCAAAGTCTGCGCTTTGAAAACTTCCATGCCAGCCCCACTTGTGCGCCTACGCGCTCAGCCCTGATGACGGGTAAATTTCCCTTTCGCAATGGCATCACCCACACCATCCTCGAACGCGAGCGCATGAGCCTGGCCCATACCACGGTGGCTGAGGTGCTGAAAAGCGCCGGCTACCAAACTGGCATCTTTGGCAAGTGGCACCTGGGCGACGAGGAGGTCTACCAGCCGGGGCGGCGTGGCTTCGACGAGGTATTCATTCACGGCGGGGGCGGCATCGGCCAAGCCTATCCCGGCAGCTGCCGGGATAGGCTTGGCCGATGCCG
>CAZIVQ010000128.1:3774-8260 GCA_964542415.1 uncultured Bacteroidia bacterium
CGGCAGCTGCGCCGACGCACCCGACAACGATTACTTCGACCCGGTGATCCGGCACAATGGCACTTTCGTGCAGACCGAAGGCTTTTGTACCGATGTCTTTTTCCGGCAGGCCTTGGGGTGGATCAAGGAGAAAGCCGAGGGCGAGCAGCCCTTTTTCGCCTTTCTCAGCTTGAATGCGCCCCATGGCCCCTACCTGGCCCCGGGAAGCTATAAGCAAAAATTCATTGACCAGGGGTATCCGGAAAAGGCCCAGGGCTATTACGCCATGGTCGAAAACATCGACGACAACGTAGGGCTGCTGACGGAGAAACTCGAGGCCTGGGGCCTGGCGGAAAATACGGTGCTCATTTTCATGTCGGACAACGGCAAGACCCAGGGCGGCAAAAACGAGGTGCATGGCCCAACCTACAACGCCGGCATGACCGGCTTCAAAGGCTCGGAGCACGAAGGCGGCACCCGGGTGCCTTTCTTCCTGCGCTGGCCCGGGCAGGCGCCCGCCGATGCCACCACTGCGGCCCTCGCGGCCCATGTGGACCTGCTGCCGACTTTGGCGGCCCTCGCCGGAGCCGATACCAGCGGGCTGGGCGCGCTGGACGGCCGCAGCCTGCTACCGCTGCTTCAGGATCCGCAGGCAAGCTGGGGAGACCGCTTGCTCTTCTTCCATCCCGCCCGCTGGCCCAAATTTTACCAGCCCGGCCCCGAAGCGGCCGATGACCCCATCATTCAGCGCTACACCAGCCCGGTGCGGGCCGAGACGGTACCCGACAGCTTTCGCTACCAGCGCTATGCCGTCCGCAGCCAAGGCTTCCGCCTGGTCAATGGCACCCACCTCTTCGATTACCGCCAAAACCACACCGACACCACCAACCTCATCGCCGAGTTTCCCGCCCAAGCGGCCCGCATGCAAGCCGCCTACGACGCCTGGTGGCAAGAGATGCAGCCCTACCTGGTCAATGAGGACGTGCCTCTCGCTCTAGAAAAGCCATTTCACACCGCTTTTTACCAGCAACAGGCCTCCCAGGGCATTCCGCGCTGGGAAGTCCCGGATTGGGAGTAGGATCGGCTCAATCAGCTCAGCCGGCTACTGCGTCGGCAGCACCTTAAGCACCCCGTTCATCACCGTGGCATGGCCGGGGACGGTGCAGACAAAGCGGTACTCGCCAGGTTTGTCAGGGGCTTGGAAGTAGATGGTTTCCTCTGTTTCTGGTCCCAGGAGGGAGGTGTGAGAGAGCACTTCGTCGGTGTCGGGGATGTAGTCCTTGCCCGGCCCGGCAAGGCCGAGGGCCAGGGCTTTTTCGGCCACCGATTCCAGGGTGCCGGGCTTGATCACGACGAAATTGTGCTGCATATCGTCGGGGTTGTGGAGGGTAAATTTGATGCGGCTCCCGGCCCGCACGGTCAGTTCGGTCTGGTCGTACTTGAGGCCCGGAACGGTGTTGAGGATGATTTCCTGATCGATTTGGCCGCTCCAGGCAGCGGGCATCTCGGTTTGTCGCTTGCCGCTGCTGCCCTTACCTGCGACGGTGCCATCGACTTGCAGGCCGCCAGTCACGGCGAGGCCCCCGGGGATGTGGTTGAGGGTGTAATAGCCCAGACCGTGAAGGAGGGGCTGGCCATTGGTGGCCTTGAGGCCGCTCAGCTTGACCTCATGCACGTAGCCGACCCGCAGGCCGTCGATCACCAGGCGGACCCGCTTGCCGTCTTCAGATACGGTGGCGCTGCGCACCGGGCAGTCGAGCAGGTCGATGGCGGGGCTGCCGTACTTTTCGCGGTAGTGGTAGGTAAAGCCTTGCACCGCATAGTTTTTCAGCTGCCGGGCCGTGGCCGGGTCTACCGGTTGGGTGAAGGTCAATTCGAAGCCATCTTGCTGGATGGCGATGGCCTTCATCTCAAAAGGCACCTTGCCGGTCCACTTCAGCCGCTGCAAGGCATAGAGCGACGGCCCGGTCGAGGACCAGCCCCGGCTGGTCATGCCCCCTAAGAGTACGCCATCCTTGCCAAAACTCAACCGCAACAGCCCCGAGGCCCAGCCTTCACGGAAGGGGAAGGCTGCGCCCTGGTAGGTGCCATTGACTTTCTCCAATACCACCCGCATGATTTTGCTCTGTCCCTGATCCGAGACCAGCATGTCGCCGGCAAAGGGCCCGAATTTGCCACCGGTGGTGTCGACCAGCATGTCGGCGGTGGAGATGCCCATGATGGCGTGAGGCAGCCAAATGGCCGGAGGCTTGATGCCTTCGACCTGCTGCGCGGCCTGGTAGAGGGTGCCGTAGTCGTGGTCGAGGATGGTTTCGGGTTGGAGGTCGACGGGAGAATTAGGCTCGCTGGCCCAGGCAAGGCCGGCCGGGTGCCCGACGAAGTCGCCCTTTTCGACGTGAGTGATGCGACCCGAGCCGACCCAGTCGCCCTGGTTTTCGGAGTAGAAGAGGTCGCCATCGGGCGTGAGGTAGGTGCCCGCTGGCGAGCGCATGCCGCAGGCGTAGGGCTCCATGCGGCCATCGGGGAAGACCTTGATGATCCAGCCGCGCCACTTGGATTTGCTCACGCCTTTGCCTTCCCAGCCGACGTTGAGGCTGATGAGCATGCCGCCATCGGGGGTGAGCTCGGGGCCGTAGGCGTACTCGTGGTAGTTGGCTGAGAGGGGCCAGCGGTAGATCGTTTCGAATTTGTCAGCGCGGTCGTCGCCATCGGTGTCAGTGAGGCGGGAGAGCTCGCCCCGCTGCGCGATCAGCAGGGAATTGCCCTGGGCAGTGAGGCCGAGCGGCTCGTGCAGGCCGCGGGCAAAGCGGGTGAAGACCGGGTCATTCTCCCCATACAATCCCTCCACCAACCAGACCTCGCCCCGCCGGGTACAGACCGCGAGGCGGCCATCGGGCAGAAAGTCCATGCCCCCCACTTCGAGGAAGGCTTCGTCGGGGATCTTCAGGTCTTCGAGCAGGTAAAACTCGGCTTCGCGCTCGGCCAGTTCGCTTTGGGCAAACAGAAAGTAGGGGCTGAGTAACCAGAGAAAAGTGAGCAGGTGGGGTTTCATGGCGGTCATTTTGAGGCAATTGAAAAAAAGAGGAGGGCCCTTCACCCTGAAAGAGACTTGTCCCCCGCCAGCCTACCAGGGGAGACAAATGGAGGCGGAGCCAGCTACCACTGATGGTGAATCACCGGACGCAGGTGCTCGTCGTAGACTTGTTTTACCTCCCGCATGGCCATGGGCGTGATGACTGGGGTTTCAGAGGCCAGCACATTGCCTTTGACGTGCTCGGGGCTGCTCGCCCCGGGGATCACGCAGCTCACCGCGTCGAACATCAGCACCCAGCGCAGGGCGTGCTGGACCAGGTACTTCTCTCCAAAAAAGCGTTGATAATGGTCTTGGGCCAGCTTGACGCCCAATTCGTAATTCACCCCGGAAAAGGTCTCTCCCTTGTCGAAGTGGTCGCCGAAGCGGTTGAACTTGCGGTGGTCGCCCGCCTCAAATTGGGTTTCGGGGGTAAACTTGCCCGTCAGCAAGCCACTCGCCAAGGGCACCCGCACGATCACCCCGATGTTTTTTTCCAACGCCGCCGGAAAAAACTGCTCGGCAGGCTTGAGGCGCATCATGTTGAAAATGATCTGCACGGTGGAGAGGCCCGGGTACTCGATCGCCTTCAGGGCTTCTTCCACTTTCTCCACGCTCACGCCGTAGTGCCGGATTTTCCCCGCCACCTTCATTTCTTCCAACACCTCAAAGACCTCCGGCCGGTGGTAGACCGCCGTAGGGGGGCAGTGCAGCTGCAGCAGGTCGATGGTCTCCAATTCCATGTTCTGCAACGCCTCCTCGACGAAGCGGGTGAGGTTTTCCCGGTTGTAGCCTTCGACATTGTGCGGGTCGAGGCGGCGGCCGATTTTGGTGGCCACAAACACCCGTTCACTGCGCTGTTTGACCACCCGGGCCACGGTTTTTTCGCTCATGCGGTCGCCATAGACGTCGGCCGTGTCGATGAAGTTTACCCCGTGGTCGATGGCGGTATGGATAATTTCTTCGGCCCGTTTTTCATCGAAAGGGCTGCCCCATTTGCCGCCGACTTGCCAGGTGCCAAGGGATACATCAGAAATTTTCCAGCGGGTTTTTCCGAGGGTACGATAGTTCATAAAGGAGAAAAATAGGTTAAGCAGGGAAAATAGCCAGGAAAAATCCCAGCTGCCCGAAGGTACGCAAACTCAGGAAGAATGCCAGCCTCTCGCGACCCCTTGCAGGGGCCTGCTTTTCCCTAGGGCGCACAGCCTGGCGCCCCTACCAGCGACGAATGGATAATTGGGTCCCCCAACCCTTGGTTCACGAAGGATGGGAGGTTACGGATAGGCCCGGGCATCCTAATGGACATCCTGCCACAGGGCGTTGTTTTTTGACAGGATGAGCAGGATTGACAGGATGATTTTTAGGCGATGCCTATCCTTTGAATCTCCGGTGCCCGAAGTCCCAGACCTAGAAATTCTGTCTAAATGGATCGGTATG
>CAZIVQ010000129.1:0-3747 GCA_964542415.1 uncultured Bacteroidia bacterium
ATGGGCGCTTCGCTGGTGAGCGCCTTGCTGGGCACGGTGCAGATCCTGATGATCATCTTCGGGGCGTTGTTGCTCTACCAGGTGATGGAAGAAAAAGGCTTCATCGAGGGCATCAAGGAGTCGCTGGCGCAGGTGCATCCCGACCGCCACGTGCGGCTCTTCTTCTTGGCGCTGTTTCTGACGGCTTTTTTTGAGAGCGTAGCGGGCTTCGGTACGCCGGGAGCCATCGTGCCGCTGCTGCTGATCGGCATGGGCTTTTCGCCGGTGCTGTCGATCGCCGTGGTGCTGCTCTTCGATGGCTTTTTTGCCGTTTCGGGGGCGGTGGGGGTGCCCGTGAGTGCGGGCTTGCAGACTCCGTTGGGGCTGGACGATCCCACTGTGAGCGCGATTTATGGCATCGCGGGCTCGGCCGTGCTGCTGGCAGGGGTAGCCATCATGGCTGTTGTCTATGCCTACCTGCGCGCGGAGGCCGACGAACGGGTCAGCCCTTGGGGCTGGGCCATGTTTGCGGTCATCATGGGCAGCTACGCCCTGCTGGCCCCCTGGTTGCAGGAGCTGACCGGTATCGCAGCTGCGCTGGTGATGGGGCTGTTTGCCTACTTCTTCATTTTCCAAAACCGGCAACTCTCCCTCCGGCCCTGGCTGCCGTACCTGCTGCTGGTGGGCTTGCTGCTGCTGCCCAAGCTCATCCCGCCCCTAGGCGAAGCCCTCAAGTGGGCCTGGACACTGTCAGACCTCTTTGGCACCGGCTTAGCGGCAAGCCTCCAGCCCTTTCGCTCCCCGCTGATTCCCTTCCTGGCGGTGTCGGCTTTTGCCCTGGCCCTCAGCCAAAACCGGCGGGTCACCTTGCGGCCGGTGCTCAGCAAGTCTTTGTCGGTTTTCATTATCCTCTTTCCCTCGCTGGCCATCACCCAGCTGATGCTCAACAGCGGGGCGGGTGGCCCCAGCATGATCGAGCACATCGCCGGGATTTTCGTGCGGGCGGGCGATGCCTACCCGGCGATCAGTCCCTTTATCGGGGTGGTGGGGGCCTTCATGACGGGGAGCACCACCGTTTCCAACGTCATCTTCGGGCCGGTGCAGATGGCCGCCGCCCAGGAACTGGGCTTCTCCGTTTCGGTCATCTTGGGCCAGCAACTGGCCGGGGCCTCCTTGGGGAATGCCGTCTGCCTCTTCAACATCATCGCCGCGGCGGCGGTGGCGGGCGTCAACGATTTTCATTTGATTCTGAAAAAAACCCTGCTGCCCGTCGCCATCGCTGGTCTGCTGGTCGCGGCGGTGGGGTATGGCTGGATGTGGGGGGTGGCCTAAGGCAGTACCTGCTCGCGCAGGTAGTACCGTATCGCCCTGCTGCTGCCAGTCGAGGTTGAAGAGCGCCATGAAGCGCCCCACCTTCTCCTCCATCCGGCTGAAGCGCCGGGCCTACCAGTAGGAAAGCAGCGCAGGGAGGCGTTCGAGGCGTTTCATGGACGAGCCTTTTCTCCCTACAACAACGCAATCAGAACCAACAAAAACAGCAGGCTTTGGGCCCCCACTCCTACCCCGAAGCCTTTGAGGGCTTTTTTTCCTCTGTCTTTCTGGACCTCCTTGTCGAAGCCGGCGGCGTATTCGGCCTCTTCGTAGTAAAGATCGGGATAGGGCAGGTCTTCTACATTGGGGTTGGGGGGAACAGCCGCAATGACCGCTGCCGTCAGCCCGCCCGTCACCACGCCTAAAAAGGGGTACCAGACCGTCGCCCCAAAGCTGCCCCAAAAGGGGGCACTCTTGTCATAGTACATCCGTGCGTCGGCCCTGCCCAATCCATAGAGCGAGACCGAATCTTCGGGGAGCCACACGGCGCCTTCTGCATTGTACTTCAGCGCGTGCTCCACCTGAAAGTACTGTTGCATGCCATCTTCGTAGGTGACCATGTAAAGTTGCTTTTTGCGCAGGCTCAGCGGCTCGGCTTCCTGGTCATCCCAGGGGACAAAATGCACGTGTTTGTCACTCACCTCGACGATACGCACGATGCGCTCATCGCCATTCTCCTCGACGAGCAGGTCTTGGGCGGGCAGCAGAAAAGGCAGGCAAAAAAGCAGCAGCAGGGGTAGGCGGTTCATAGGGCTTATTCGTTTTCGATGGCTTCGTTCAGCCAATGGTTGATAGGCATCATGAGGAGGAATACTTCGGCCATTTTATCGGGAAAATCGGGCTTCAGGGCCTCCTGGTCGGTAAAAGTATAGGAAACGAAGAATTGCTTGAGGTTGAGCAGGTCAATGTCGGGATGGTCCTTGGGGTAGCCTTGGGGGGCGGTCTTGAGTCGCTCGCCCTCGAGGGGCCCAAAGGTATTGAGGAACGTCTTATCAGACGTAATTTTCCGGAATCCCGCTGCCTCGAAGTCGAGGCGAGCTCGGATTTTTTTCAGGTCAGGCGAGGCGGGCATGTATTGTCCGCCCCCCACAAATACCGAACCCGGCGCGAGTTGGACGTAGTAGCCCGAGAGGTTGGACTTGCGCCCGCCTTTGGCGAGGTAGCCCGCAAGGTTGGTCTTGTAGGGAGCTTTGTTTTTGGAAAAACGCACGTCGCGGTTGATGCGAAACAGGCTGGCGCGGGCCTCTACCCCCAGCAAGCCCGGGTCGTGGGGCACCAGCCGCTCCAACAGTTGGTCGAGGGTGTCGATGAAGTTCTCGCGGGCCGCTTGGTAGCGATCGCGGTGCTGGTCGAACCACTCCTTGTGGTTGTGCTCCTTGAGTTCGGCGAGGAAGCGTAGGGTATCAGGGTGAATCATGCGGCGGGAAGGTTGAAGAATGAGGGAGAAATTAAGGAAAATCTCTGAGAAGCCATTCTCTCACAGTAACTTGAGCTGCCTGAAAATCGTTTTTATCCTGCGGCCCTCTTTCTCGTCGCTTCATGTGCCTTTTCACCATGACTATGTTGCAAAAAATCCTGCTTTTCCTGACCCTGTGGCTCGTCGCGACTTCCCTTGACGCCCAGGAGCGCTACCACTTCAAAATCGGCAAACTCAAATACGAGGGCGGCGGCGATTGGTACGCCAATCCCACGGCCTTGCCCAACCTGATCGAGGAGATCAATGCCCATACCAATACCAAGGTCTTCCCTCAGGAAGAAGTAGTCGAACCCGGGGGCTCCCAGCTCTACCAGTATCCCTACGTCTACCTCACCGGTCACGGCAACGTGAGCTTCACCAACTCCGAGGCGCAAAACCTGCGCGATTACCTCCTGGCCGGGGGCTTTCTCCACATCGACGACAACTACGGCATGGACAAATACATCCGCCGGGAGATGAAGAAGGTCTTTCCCGAGCTGGAATTCGTCGAACTGCCCTTCAGCCACGACATCTACCACCAGCACTACGACTTCCCCACCGGTCTGCCCAAAGTACACGAGCACGACGGCAAACCGCCCCAAGGCCTCGCCCTCATCCACGAAGGCCGGGTCGTCTGCTTCTACACCTACGAAAGCGACCTCGGCGACGGCTGGGAAGACCAGACCGTCCACTCCGACCCCGAAGAAGTCCGTCGCAAAGCCCTGGAAATGGGCGTGAACATCGTCCTCTACGCGATTAATAATTGAGGTTGAGAGGGTATAGGGGGGTAAGGTATAAGGTGTAGGAAAATATCAGCCCCTATTTCCCTATGCCCCTATGCCGCCTTCCCTTTTTGACAATTTGACTTTTTGACTCCCCTTCCCCTTCCCCTTCCCCTTTCCCTACAACTGCTCAAACTGCTGCAAAAAGCGGATGTCATT
>CAZIVQ010000129.1:3847-8240 GCA_964542415.1 uncultured Bacteroidia bacterium
TCCCCTTCCCCTTTCCCTACAACTGCTCAAACTGCTGCAAAAAGCGGATGTCATTCTGCGAATAAATACGCAGGTCGGGGACGCGGTAGAGCAGCTGGGCGATGCGCTCCACGCCCATGCCGAAGGCAAAGCCACTGTAGACCTCCGGGTCGATGCCGCAGTTGGCGAGGACATGGGGGTCGACCATGCCGCAGCCCATGATTTCCACCCAGCCGGTACCTTTGGTCATGCGGTAATCGTCCTCGGTTTCCAGGCCCCAGTACACGTCGATTTCGGCGCTGATTTCGGTGAAGGGGAAATAGGATGGCCGCATTTTGATACGAGCCTGCGGCCCGAAGAGCTGCATAGCAAAATACTGCAAGGCCTGCTTCATGTCGGCAAAAGAGACGCCCTTGTCGATGGCCAGGCCTTCGACCTGATGGAAGAAGCAATGCGCCCGGGCCGAGATGGCCTCGTTGCGGTAGACGCGCCCTGGCATGAGCAGGCGGAAGGGCGGCTCACCGTTTTCCATCACCCGCACCTGCACCGAGGAGGTGTGGGTGCGTAGCAACCAGTCAGGATTGCGGGAGACGAAGAACGTGTCCTGCATGTCCCGGGCGGGGTGGTTGTTAGGAAAATTGAGGGCGGAGAAATTGTGCCAATCGTCCTCGATCTCGGGCCCCTCAGCCAGGGCAAAGCCGATGCGCTCAAAGATGCGCACGATGCGCTGGGTCACGATGGAGAGCGGGTGCCGGGCCCCGGGCCGGAAGGGGTCGCCCGGCAAAGTAAGGTCGTGGGGCCGGTCGGCGCTACGATTGGCCGACGCCAGCTGCTGCTGAAATTCTTCCAGCCGGGCCAGAGCCCGCTGCTTCAGCTCATTGAGGGGCTTGCCCACCTGCCGCTTTTCCTCGCCCGGCAGGGCCCGGAAATCGGCAAACAGCTGGTTGATCTGCCCTTTTTTATTGGTGAATGACCGCTGGTAAGCCTCCAGCTCCTCAGCGGTAGAGACAGCATAGGCCTCCACCTCCTGCAACAGTCGTGCGATTTTTTCTTGCATGGATCGATTTTCTGGACCGGCAAAGGTACGCAGGAAAAGGGCAAGGATTCAATGCCTAATACACAATCTCTGCCTTGGGTAAACGGGCTTGTAAGCGGCCCAGGTCAGGCGAAATGAGGTTGTTGTAAGTGAGGTCTACATAGCGCAGCTTGGCCAGGCCGCCCACCCAGGCCGGCATGATCACCAGGTTGTTGCCAGAAAGGTAGAGGTGGGTAAGGTTGTTGAGCAGGCGCATGCCTTCGGGCAACGACTTCAGCCGGTTGCCGGTTAAGATGAGCACCTGAAGGTTTTCGAGGTCGCTGATCTCGTCAGGAAGGGCCTTTAGCTTGTTGTCACTGAGGTTGAGCACCTGCAAGTTGGGGAAGCGCAGAAGGTCGTTGGGAAACTGCTTGAGTTTCTTTCCGGAAAGCGAAAGCTTTACCACTTTTTCCGGCTCGCGCACCGCCTCCTCAATGCTGTAGTACCACTTGGCCCGATCGAGCTGCTTGGCGTCGAGCAACGGACCGGTAGGGATGCGAAGGAAGGCATCTACGTCGTCATCTTCTTCGTCCTGGGCAAACGCAGGAAACGCCATGGCCAGCAGGCAAAGGCAAAGCAAGGGAAACAGGAGAATTCGCATAAATTGGATTGAGCCTATAAAGTCTGGCAGCAATTTACACAAAGCTGGCTTATTTTCTGCCTGCGCCCAAAACCAATCCTAAATTAGGCTATTGCTACTTGCTGTCCCAGGCCTGAAAGCAGCTGCTTGGGGACCCACAGGTAGCTTTTGTCGTAGTCGATGAGGTGCGCGTTGCGCAGCTCGTTGAAGACCGCATTGACCGATTGGCGGGAAGTGGAGGTGAGCTTCGCAATGTCGGTGTGGGTGAGCACGTTGGCGGCTTGTAGCACTGAACCGTTCTCCTGCCCGGTCTCTTCCACATATTGCCGCAAAAACTCGATGATGCGGTCCCGGGAAGACTTGTACATGATCGACGCCAGTCGCTGTTCCAGCCGCTGTAACCGGTGGCCGATCAGCTGCATCAAGGCCTGGTTCAAGCTGGGATGGCGGAACATCAGCCGCTGAAAACGGCTCGCCTCTAGCATGCAAACGATGCTGTCAGTGACACTGATGGCGATTTCGTTGGGGTTGTTGCCTTCGACCAACACCATCTCCCCAAACAATTCCCCCGACTTCACCAGGTACTTGTAGTCCTCTTCCCCCTTCTCGGTATAGCTCCCCACCTTGACCAGCCCTTTGCGCAGGAAATAGACGAACCCCTGCTGTGAGTCGGGCTGCATGATGAGCTGATGCTTGCGCACGTTGCGCACCTGCATGTGATCGGCGAGCTCTTGTTGCGCGGCTTTGTCTAGCACCTGGAACAGCGGGCAGTTGTCAAAATACCAGGTCTTGTTGGCTTTGAGAGAATGGGAAGCATGCATAACAATAGCTTTTTAGTAGGATAGATGAAGAAAAGTACGCCCTTTTCGGAAAAACGTTTCACGTGAAACTATTTTTAAAATAATTTTTTATTAGAATCAGCTGTGCCGGAAAACTATACCTTTGCGGGGTGTCGTCGACAAGACCGAGAAAGCGCCCAAAAATCACGATTCTATCACGAAAGGATGACCAAAGTCTCCTGGCGAAGCCGGAAGACCGAAATACAAGGCGGGCTTATTACCATGAAATACAACTTCGAACAATCGATGGGGAAGCTGGCCATGGAGGTTTCCCACGGGCTGGGCAAACTGCTACAGCGGCAGTTTGATGCCAAGGGCTTCCAGGTCAGCAGCGACCAATGGATCGTGCTGGTCTACCTCTGGGCCCGCAACGGGCAGACCCAAAACGAGCTGGCCGAAGCCACCGGCAAGGACAAGGCCACCCTCAAGCGCCTCATTGACCTGCTGGAAAAGCGGGGCCTGCTCAGCCGGGTGCCCGACGCCCGGGACCGCCGCGCCAACCGCATCGTCCTCACCAACAAGGGCCGGGCTTGCCAGGACGAGCTCATCCCCGAAGCGGAGCACACCCTGACCCAGGCCTATGCCGGGATCTCGGAGGATGAGGTGCAGGCTTGCCTCAGTACCTTACAGCGCATACGGCACAACCTTGACCAGGCCCTGGCCCAGAATCCAGCAGAATCCTCCCCCCAGCAAACTAAGTAGCAAGTTTGGGCGTTGGTTGGGCATAGGAAAAATCTTTACGCCCTTCTCCATGCTTCGTACCCTGCTGATTGTTGGCCTGGCTTGTTGGTTGCCTGGCTTTTCTGTCCAAGCCCAATCGCCCTGTACCCCCTACCGGTACAGCGCCGACAGCCTGCTGTTTCCCACCAACCAAGACCTCGTCGTGCAGACGGCCGTGAGCTACGGCCAAGCCGATGACTGGCAAGGCAACCCCTTCGACCTGGTCTACGACATCGCCTATCCCGATCCGGCCCGCGATCCGGAAGCCAAGCGCCCGCTGATCGTGCTGGTCCACGGGGGGGCCTTTCTGATCGGCAACCGCTCGGAGATGTTTGCTTCGGGGGAGGCCTTTGCCCGGCGCGGGTACGTGGCGGCGGCCATCAACTACCGCCAAGGCTGGAACTTCGGTACCATATTTTGCGATGGCGACCCCTTTACCCTGTTGCAAGCCGGGTACCGGGGCACCCAAGACTGCCGCGCCGCCCTGCGCCACCTCGTCGATCAGGCCGATACCTACGGCATCGACACCAGCCAGATTTTCCTCTACGGCTACAGCGCCGGGGCCATCATCACCCTCCAGACCGCCTACCTCACCCAAGCCGAAGTGGACAGCCTGGACCCCAACCTGAGCGCCACCCTCGGCGGGCTGGATGGAACCGGCAATGCCCTGCAGACGGATTTCTCCCTCAAAGGCGTTTTCTCCATCTCCGGGGCCCTTTCCGCAGATACCGCTTTTATGGATGAACCCATCCCCCTCGGGGCTGTCCACGGCAACGACGACCCCATCATCCCCTACGAAAGCGGAGCCTTCTTCAACTGTCCCAATGCCCCCCTCACTGGCTTTGGCTCCAAAGCTATGATCGAGGCCATCGCCCAGCGGGGCCTCTGCCATGAATTCAGCACTGACATTACCGGTGCCGGACACGAGCCTTTCAATGAGACCTACTTCATCCGCCACGCTACCTGCTTTTTTCGGGGCATCCTGTGCGGCAATTGTACCTCCACCATTTCCAACGGGCACGAGGTCAGCTGCGATGGGGCCCCTACCTCGCTGGCCGATGCCCACCCCTGGTCAGGCCTCGAACTGTTTCCGCAGCCCGCCCGGGATCGCTTGCAGCTGCGCATGACCCAGCCACCGGTTGCCCCGCTCCAGCTTCGGCTGCTCGACCTTACCGGCCGCGAACAGGCGCAGCACAACTG
>CAZIVQ010000130.1:0-8220 GCA_964542415.1 uncultured Bacteroidia bacterium
GGCCGATGATGGCCATCAGGCCTGACAAAGCCAGCTGTGCGGTAATTTGGCCAAACGTCAGTTCTGTCGCATCGCCCAAGCTCTTCAGCCACCGCGCCACCCCGGCTTCGCGTTCTGGCTGCCCCTCATCAAGCTGGGTGTATTCTGCAAAGTGGGCAAAAAACCGATGCTCTGATACCAGGTCGAGCGACACATACGCCAGCGACACCACCACGGTCAAGGCCAGGAAAAAGAGCACAAAATTGTGCAGGATCCCGGCAAAGACGGTACCGACGGCTTTCTGCACATCGGGGCTGAAAAGGCGCTTGTCGGGCGTCAGGTACTCGCCATGGGTGCGCAGGTGGTGGATCTGATGGCGGGCATCGAGGCGGGTCTCAGCGGGAGAGTGGTAGTCGAGGATGACCTTTTCGGCCGGAGCCTGCTGGGCCTGGGGGGCATCGCCCTCGGCATCGGGTACCATCTGGCTGGGAAGGTAGCGGGCCGTCTGTTCTTGGTTCGCTTTTTCTCCCTGGGCTTGGGCTTCCGGGGCCGCCGGCTGGGTGCGGATCAGCTGCACAAAGGGCGAAGTCTCGATGTCCATGCCCGGCACGATGGGGGTAAGGGCTTTTTTCAGGGCCGCCTCTGAAGGCTGCTCAAACAGGGCCGGATCGCTGTTCATCACCGAGCTGAGGCAAGAGCCTAAGTACCCTCCCCCCGAAACAGTGCCCATGTAGTCAAAGCGGCGAAATTTTCCTTCCACCACCAGTTTCTGCATAATCCCCAGGCTCAAGGTCGCCGAGCGGATGCCGCCCCCGGAGAAGCACACCCCCCAGAGGTCCTGCACCGGATCTTGGGGCCCGGTCGGTAAGGACAGGCCGTAGTTCACGCGGCGAAGGCGCAAATACGCCTGTTCAGCTTTCAAGACCGTATCGAGGTCTTGGGTGTAGGCAGGGGAGGTTTCTGGGTGTGGGTGCTCAGGCATAGCGTGGAAAAGGTTGGTTCTGGTCAAGTTATCAATTTCTGGAATATTTGGCCGATGGGAGCAGAAAAAAGGAAAAGGGCCATGGCCCGGCAACCAGCATGCCATGGGAAAGGCCGGGGCGGGAGCGTAATGCTTACTCAGGCGGCTCCAGGCTTCATGATCGGGGCTGGTCCCAGGTTGAGGGCACAAGGCACAAATCCTCCCATAGGCTTTCTGGCCTAGATCATGCACCATTTTCTCCCATTCCCCCAGGAAAAGATTTTTTCAAGAAAATTTTCCTGATATTATGCAAGCATACCAAATTTTGCTATCTTCGACTCCTGCAACTTGTTATGCAAGCATAACATAATCGCCGGAATAGCCGTTCAATCCCACAGAGACCCTCATAACGGCCTTGCTTCGGCCCCCCCATTTGCCAATTAATTTCAGCCAGAAAAAAGACATGGAAACTGTAGCCAACCAACAATCAGCCCTCAAAGGCGGCGAATTCCTCATCCGTGAGACCGCTGCTCAAGACGTGTTCATCCCGGAAGAATTTTCCGAAGAACAGCGCATGATGGCGGAAGCCTGCCAGAGCTTCATCGACAGCGAAATCACCCCCAACATTGATCAGCTCGAAAAGCTCGAGCCCGGCCTCATGGCCAGCATGCTCGAAAAAGCGGGCGAACTCGGCCTGCTCGGCGTCACCGTCCCCGAAGAATACGGCGGCCTTGGCATGAGCTTCAACACCTCCATGCTCATGGCCGACATCGTGGGTTCCACCGGCTCATTTTCCACCGCCTTCGGCGCTCATACTGGCATTGGCACCCTGCCCATCCAGTACTATGGCAGCGAAGACCAAAAAGCCAAATACCTGCCCCTGCTCGCCACCGGCGAATGGAAAGCGGCCTATTGCCTCACCGAACCTAACGCCGGCTCCGACGCCAACTCCGGCAAGACCAAGGCCGTCCTCAACGAGGCCGGCACCCACTACCACCTCACCGGCCAGAAAATGTGGATCTCCAATGGCGGCTTTGCTGACCTCTTCATCGTCTTTGCCAAAATCGGCGACGATAAGAACCTCACCGCCTTCATCGTAGAGAAAGAATTTGGCGGCATCAGCATGGGCGATGAAGAGCAAAAGATGGGCATCAAAGGCTCCTCGACCCGTCAGGTCTTCTTCGACAACACCCCCGTACCGGTCGAAAACCTCCTGGGTGAGCGCGAGCTAGGGTTCAAAATTGCGGTCAACATCCTCAACATCGGCCGCATCAAGCTTGGTGTAGGCGTGGTCGGCGGCTGCAAAGCCGTGATCACCGATGCCACCCGCTACGCCACCGAGCGCCATCAGTTTGGACAGCCCATCGCCAACTTTGGGGCCATCAAGCACAAGCTGGCCGAAATGGCCATCCGCACTTATGCCACCGAGGCCGCTTCCTACCGAGCCGGGCAGAACATCGAAGACCAGATCAACGACCTTCTCGCCAATGGCATGGATAAGGAAGAAGCATCCCTCAAGGGCGTGGAAGAATTTGCCATCGAAGCCGCCATCATGAAGGTCCACGGCTCCGAAGTGCTCGACTACGTGGTGGACGAAGGGGTACAGGTCTATGGCGGCATGGGCTTCTCGGCCGACGCCCCCATGGAGCGCGCCTACCGCGACGCCCGCATCACCCGTATCTACGAAGGCACCAACGAAATCAACCGCATGCTGCTGGTAGGCATGATCCTCAAGCGCGCCCTCAAGGGACAACTCGACCTGCTCGGTCCAGCCATGGCGGTACAGAAGGAGCTGATGTCGCTGCCTGACTTCAGCAATGGCGAAGACGGCCTCTTTGTCCACGAGAAAAAGACCCTCGCCAACCTCAAGAAAGCCATCCTCATGGTCGCTGGCAAAGCCAGCCAAGACCTCGGTGTCAAGCTCAACGAGGAGCAAGAAATCCTGATGAACCTCGCCAACATGGTCATCGAGCTATACGTGGCCGAATCCACCCTGCTGCGGACGGAGAAACTGGCCGCCCAGCGTGGCGAGGAAGCCGTGGCCGCGCATATTGCCATGACCAAGGTCTACCTCTACCAAGCTATCGACCACGTCCACCGGGCGGGCAAAGAAGCTGTGGCTTGCTTCGCCGCTGAGGATGACCAGAAGATTTTGCTCATGGGCCTCAAGCGCTTCTGCAAAGGCGAACTCTACAACACCAAAGCCCTGCGCCGTCAGGTGGCAGATTTGATGATCGAGCGAGGCGGCTACGCCTTTTAAGTCACGCACTTTCTGAGCGATACTTAAGCGAATTTGGCGAAGAGCGCAGGTACCCCAGGTGCCTGCGCTTTACGCATTTTAGGGCTGTTCCTGGGGGGGACAAAAAAAGAGGCCGCCAGCGATTGCCGGCGGACCTCTATAGGGCGGTGAGCATTCCACCAGGCCCTTGTTTCAGCTCATTTCGATACATAAGACTGTCACAAGGCCGATAAGTCACCCGTCAGGCTATTTTTTCATCCATTTCAGCCACGTTTGCCGATCCCCCTGCTTGATTTGGAGCAGGTAAAGGCCTGCCGGGAGGGCGCTTAGATTGCCCTCCCAGGCTCCCTGATGGGTAGACTGGGTGATCAGCCGACCTTGGGCATCCCGCAACCAGAGGGCGAAAGGTTGGGGAGAAACGGACTCGAGGCGCAGCTGACCAGAAGAAGGATTGGGAAACAACTGCCAGGAATCGGGTTCCAGGGCTGGTTCCTCGCTGGTGATGACGATGATGGGCTCCAGCCCAGCCAAGCGGGCCGCCAATTGAGCCTCATAGAGTGACTCCGGTTCCAGCCCGGGGGTGTTGGTGCCTTCGAGGTAGCCCACCGGCGCAGCAAAAGGGCCATTGCCATTGACCTGCCCGCTACAGCCGATGGCGTAATTCTGGGCCGTCGGCGGCTTTTGTACCACCAGTTGCCCCGATCCCACGTCACAGTGCCAGGCCACTGAGTGCGCTACCGACCAGCCATGCCCGGTGCCGTAGTCGCCGCGGTTGTAGAAGGCGAGGAGCCGCCGGCCATTGCTGCGCACTGAGGTCTCGACGTGGTTGTCAAAGAGCAGGCCCATGCTCCAGCGGCGGTGACCCTCGCTGGAGGTGTAGGCCCCGGCCGAGGTGCAGCGCAAGAAGACGCAGCCCGAAACCGAAGAGGTGCCGTTCGACACGTAATGGTGCCGCCCGTTGGTGGCATGGCAATCCTTGATGAGCACCTGGGAAGAAGCTTGGAGCAGGTTGAAATTGTACATCCGAGCCCCGGTCACCTGCGCCACCGGGTCCAGGGCCCGGCAGTCCTCAATGGTCACCCGGGTAGCGGTCTCAGTGTAGACTCCGGCCAAGCCGAAGTGGAGAAAGGTGCAGCCTTTGACCCAGGCATCTTCTACCTGCACCATTCCCAAAGCATTCCAGGCGTGGGCCTCGTCGTCGCCCCCGGCGGTCTCGATGTCGATCCGCAGGTTTTCTACCCCTACCTCCGTGACCAGCCCGGCCCGGTCGTAGGTGTAGACATAAGTGTTCGAAAGGGAGCGGTCCAGGGTGTTGTAGACCGGCACATCGAGAACCAGGGTGCTGTCTTCAATGGTGACGATGCGGCGGTTGAACGAAAGCGGCTGGGTGCCCAAGCCCCAGTTGGCGTCACTGGCCGTGCCGCCCCCGTCGATGGCGTCGAGCCAGGCCTGGGTGCAGGGATGGTAGAGAATAAGGTTGTCCCCCTGCGAAAAAGGAGCCGGGTCTTCCACTTCGATGTGGTACTGCCCCACCAGCACCCGGTCGGAGCTAAGGTTGACTTTGGTATTGGGCACCCGGCCGGACCAGCGGGTATCGCTGCCGCCACCCACCACGAGGATGTCGCGTTGGTTGGGGACATTGCCTATGCCGATAAGGACGGTATTGGCCGCCGTATCGGCCCCGTCGCCGACGCCCCGCAGCACCACGCCGCTGTAGGGCACCACCAGGGTGCCGTGGATTTCGTAGCGGCCCGTATCGAGCAGCAGCGCGCCGCGGAAGCCGTTGCTGTCCAGCGGCATGGCCCCCACCTGGTCGATGGCGGCCTGGATATGGGCGGTATTGTCACCGGCGATGGGGCTGAGGGTCATCACGGTAGGCACCTGTGGCAGGCCCACGCCGCCGCCCTGGTAGCCCGCGTGGCTGAAGTCGGGGATCATGTTGCCCTCGGCGTCACGCTCGTAGCGCAAGCGACCATCGGCCTCTACCGAGACGATGTTGGATTGCCATTGCGCCAGCAGACTCACGGGCATCCACAAAAGGAGGGAGAGAAAAGAAAGTCGAAAATATGGCATGGGAAAAGAGATAGTTGGGGGGAAAAAGATATGGAGAAACCCGGACCCGGTGGTCCGGGTTCTCCACAAGATAAATAGGATCAGCAGGTAGAAGTCCTACTCCAGCCGCAGTTTCAGGGTCTGCTGTCCCTTTGCATGGGTCAGACGCAGCAAATAGAGGCCGTTGGGCAACACTGGCAGCTTCAGGTCGATCTCCTGGCTACCGCTGCGATAAGGCTGCTGGCCTTGGAAAAGGCGTTTTCCTTGCAAATCGAGCAGGCTAAACTGCAAGTCTCCGCTGCTTTCGGCAGCAAAGCGCAGGGTCAGCGGCTGCCCGGCAGCCATTGGGTTGGGAAAGGCTTGCAGGCCAGCCAAGGCAAAGGGCGACTCATTGCTCACCCCCAGCACACAAGTAGAATTGTCTTCTGACGGGGGCGGGCTGCCGATGCTCACGTAGTCGAAGTAAAATTCATTGCCCGCAAAATTGGCCACATCCCGGTCGAGGAAGAACCAGAAATCACGCAGGTCGGTGGAGTCAAAGCCCCCGAGGTCGGCCCCGGTAAAGGTGAAGACCAGCTCGGTCCACTGCTCCAGGCCCGCAGGCACGGTCTGCCGCACGATCTCCGTACGGAAGCTGGTCCCGCCATCGCCGGCGCGTAGCAGCATGCCCAGTTCGACCGCTTCTTTGCTCCGCACCCGCACGTAAAAGGTCATCTGCCCGGAAAGGTCGGCCAGGTCATTGCCAAAATTATCCCGCGGATTGATCACGATGGGCCGGAAAGCCAGGTGTGGGTCGCCCACCGGATCGGTGACGGAGATGCCCAGCTGACTGCAAGTGGTGTCGATGGTTTGGGTGTATTTCACCGATTCAGAACCGCCCAGGATGCCATCGGTAGAATCGGCCCAATGCAGCACCCAGGGAAAGTCGAAAGGCGGCAGCAAGGAGCAGCTGGAATGGGTGGAAGCGGCGGGCTTTTCGCCAATGGCCACATAGTCCACCCAGAAACCATTGCCGGCAAAGTTGTCTGTGCCATAGTCCAGGAAGAGCCAGATGTCGCGCAGGTCGGTGGAATCGAAGCCACCGAGGGTGCTGGCGTCAAAGGTGTAGGTCAGCTCGGTCCAGCTGAGGGTGTCGCCGGGCACCGTTTGGCTGATGCGGCTGGTGCGGAAGGTGCCGCTCCCATCGCCTGATCGCAGCAACAGGGCCAGCTCGACCGAGTCGCGGCTGCGCACCCGGAAGTGAAACTGCATGCTGCCTGAGAGGTCGGCGAGGTCATTGCCGGCCGTGTCCAGCGGGTTCACGATGATGGGGCTGGTGCCGTTCCAGGGGGTACCGACCGGGTCGGTGACGGTGAGGAAAAGCTGGCTACAGGCGCTGTCGATGGTTTGGGTCAAAGTCGCGGCCGTACTGCCGCTAAAGAGCGGGTCGTTGTTGCTATCGAAATGCACCGCATAGTTGACCGCATCGGTGGTGTCGACCGGGTCGGTAGTGGTGTCTTCGGGACAAAGGGAGAAGCTCTCCGGTCCCGGCGGCAGGCCGATGGCGAAATAGTCGAAGACAAATTCATCGCCGGCAAAATTGTCAGTGCCCGGGTCGAGGTAGAGCCAGATGTCGCGCAGGTCGGTGGAGTCGAAGCCGCCGAGGGTGCTGGCGTCGAAGGTGAAGGTCAGCTCGGTCCAGCTGCTGGTATCGCCGGGCACGAGTTGCTCCAGGCGGCTGGTCCGCAAGGCCGAGCTGCCATCGCCAGCGCGTAAGAGCAGGCCTATTTCGACGCTGTCGCGGCTACGCACGCGCAGGTGGAAGGACATGTTGTCCGAAAGGTCAGTGAGGTCGCCGGCCCCGCCGGGCAGCTGCGGGTTGAGGATCAGCGGGCTGAAGGCCGGCAGGGGCGCATTCACCGGATCGGTGACCGAGACCGTCACCTGGCTGCAAGCCGGGTCGATGACTTGGGTCAAGGCGTTGCCACCGCTGCCGCTGAAGGTCCCATCGCTGGCGTCGTCCCAGTGCAGCAGGTAGAGCGGCATGGCCTCCATGAAGCAAGGCGAAAGGCTGTCTGCGACCGGGGGTTCACCGATGGTCACGTAGTCGAAGTAAAATTCGTTGCCGGCAAAATTGGGGTCTCCCCGGTCGAGGTAGAACCAGAGGTCGAGCAGGTTGGTGGAATCGAAGCCGGCCACGTTATTGGCCCCAAACACAAATTCCAGCTCGGTCCAGCTCGCCGTGTCGCCCGGCACGACAAACTCTACGCGGTCGCTGCGCTCCCCACTGCTGCCCCCACCGGAGCGGAGGAGCAAGGCCAGGCGCACCGAGTCGCGGCTGCGCACCCGGGCGTAGATGCGCAGGTTGCCCGAGAGGTCGGTTACGGGGTTGCCGGCCGTGTCGACCGGGCTGAGCTGGTAGGCGTTGAAAGCGGGCAGGGGCGCATTCACCGGGTCGGTGACCGAAATGCCCAGCTGCTCACAGGTGGGGTCGAGGGTGATGGTACTGGCAGAACCGGCGGCTCCGGAGGAGAGGTCCGGGTCGCCGGCGCTGGTCCAGTGGGTTTGGTAGAGGGGCTGAGCGCCCAGGGAGGAAGTCAATAGCAGGCAGCAAGCCAGGAGCAGCCAGCGCGGTAGGCGAGTAATATTTTTCATAAAAATTTCAGGTTAGGTAATGCCTTAAATAGATGATGTATGATACCTCCTAAACCGTTCATGCAAGGGGGTGAGAAGTATACAAAACGGGGAGAATTGTGTAGTTGGACCTGCGCAATGGCAACTGCGGGGCTGGGCAGAAGGGGCAGTGAATGGTAAAGGAGCTGTGGAGCGGGTTGCCTACCGCTTCTGGCGCATGCCCCAAGCTGTCATCCCGAACCCGCCTGCAGGCGGCGGTGAGGGAGGGGGTACACCCCTTGCGCTCCGGCAGCTTTTCCGATAGCGCAAGACTTCTCCCTGCCCTCCAGGGCTGGCTCAAAGGCGTGAACAGCAATACCCTCTTGCCCTAGGCTGT
>CAZIVQ010000131.1:0-8157 GCA_964542415.1 uncultured Bacteroidia bacterium
GTGATTTCATAACCCGCCGAGAGGCTGCCCTGAAATGCGTCCTGCGTTTCGCCGTACATGGCCGGGGCATGGTCAGGGCGAAGGGGGCCATTGAAGCCCTGCTCATGGTAGAATTGCATCATCTCCGCCATGGGCGTAGGGCCGTTGTCGTGAAAGGTTTCGCGGAAATGGGATTTGTCGCCTGCGATGTCGCGGAGGTGGAGAAAAAACACGCGTTTGTCCGCAAACCAGGGCTGAGAAATGCTTTTGAGGTCTTCTCCCATCGCCTTGAAAGTAGCCTGGCAGAAGGTGAGGCCATGGCTCGGGCTGGGGTATTTTTCCAAAATCCGGTCAAACGCAGCGGCATTCGTCAAAATGCGCCCCACGCCCTTGAGCGGACTCACGGGCGGATCGTCGGGGTGCAGGGCCATTTCGATGCCGTTTTCTTCCGCAATGGGCAAGACTGCATCAAGGAAATAGCAGAGGTTCTCCCAGAGTTTTTGCTCCGAAATGCGCTGCGCTTCGGGCACCATATCCTGCGCGTCGGCCACATTAAACTCACTCACCAGCGCCCCCCCGCGCTCGGGTATGTTCACGCGGGTACGAAACCAGCCGATGGTCGCCATGAAGTTGTAACACAGCAGCCGGAGGCCGAGCTGGCCCATGTTACGCAGCATTTGGCGGTACTGCTCAATGACTGCATCGCGGCCAGGCAGGCCCAGCTTGATGGGGGCCATGTCGAATTGATCGCCTTCGAGGCCGTAAAGGGTGAATCCCGCCTGCGCAAAATCGGCCTGAATGGCCCGCAGCGCCGCCAACTCGGAGGGGGCAGGCTTGCCAGAAAGTTCGGGCAGGGCCTTCGTGATGGCATAGTTGACGCCGATTTGTCGGGCCAGCGTCCATTTGCGGGCGTCGTACTTCGGCGGGAGCAGCATGGTAAATTTCATCGAATGCCGGTTAAAAGTAGCCGCCTTTGTCAGTGATTTCTTTGGCCGATTGGCCTTCCTTGACCCAGCCAAAAATCTTTTTTTCATTCTCCCGGATCTCCTCGGCCCGTACCAGCACCTCGTAGGCCACCGTTCGCGGCACCACCAGCACGCCGTCCACATCGCCCAGCACCACATCGCCGGGCCGGATAAACACCTCGTCGATTTGCAGGGGAATCTGGTAATGGGTAATCAGGCAGCGGCCCAAGCTGCCGTTGGAGGAGCGGTATTTGTAAAAAACCGGAAATTCAGCCTCCAGAATCTGGTGCGTATCGCGGATACCGCCGTCGAGGCAGGCCGCTTTCACGCCCTTGCCTTTGGCGGTGGCGGTCATGACGCCGCCCCAGGCGGTGGACTTTTCGTCGTGGCTGGTGTCGTAGATGACAAAAGCATCTTCGTGCATCTCCCCCAGCATCTTCGCCCGAAAGCCCATTTCACCAGACACCAAGGTACTCGGCGCACTTTTGACCGTGAAGGCAAAACCTGCCACGGTGCGGTACTCCCGCAACGGTTTGATACGAATGGGCAGGGCCTGGTTCAACAGGGTGAATTCCCGTAGCACATCATTGACCGCACCAGTGTAGAGGCGCTCAAATCGGGCCAGGAGGGCTTTGTCCGGAATGGGAAAGGTGATTTGGGGAATGGACTCGCGGGCTTCGATGAGCCGTTCGAGGTTCATCATGCCCACTTCTTTTTTGTACTTTTCGACACTCATGGGGAGGAAGGATAAAGGTGGAAAAACTCAAATACCCGCATGACTCAAAAACCCCCCGTCGATCGGAATGGTCACCCCGGTCACGAATCCCGAAGCTTCGGCGTCGATCAGCCAATTCATACAGCCAATCAAGGCGGGGGCTTCGCCAAACCGGCGCATGGGGGTGTGATCGATGATGGCCTGCCCTCGCTCGGAATAGCCATCCTGGGAGAGCAGCAGTTTGCGGCTGCGGTCATTGAGAAAAAAGCCCGGGGCAATGGCGTTGACCCGGATATGGGCCGGTGCGAGGTAGGCGGCCAGCCATTGGGTGAAGTTCAGGATGCCGGCCTTGGCCATGCCATAGGCCCCAACGCGTGAGAGGGGGCGGTAGCTGTTCATCGAAGCAAAGTTGATGATGCAGCCCCCACCGCTGCGGGCCATTTCCCGGCCAAAGACGAAGGAGGGAATCACCGAGCCCATCGTATTGACCCGCAACACCTGCTGAAAGGTGTCCATGCTCAGGTTAAAAAACCCCCGCAGGTCAGGCACTTCTCCTGTCAGTTCTTGAGGATCGAAGGCATTGGTGGTGGTCACCGCTTCGGGCTGATTCCCGCCCGCGCCATTGATCAATACCGAGCAGGTGCCCCAGGCGGCTTCGATCTGGTCTTTGGCGGCGCTTACGGCGGCTTCATCCGTCACATCGGCGCTGATCGCCAGCGCCGTTCCGCCACCGGCGGCAATTTCGGCTGCTACCACCTGGAGTTTTTCCAGGGTTCTGCCCAGCAAGGCGACCCGGTAGCCCTGGCTGGCGAGGGCGCGGGCCATTTCGGAACCAAGGGTGCCACCGGCACCGGTGACGACGGCGATCTTAGGATTTTTGTGAGGGGTTGACATATCGGTGATTGATCTGGGTAAGCCAACGTTTGGCGTTGTGGTAAGATAAGTCTGCGACCAGGGGAGCGAGTAGCGCGCGATCGTTGGGCAACTGATCCCTGGCGACCCATTCTCCCACGAGGTTGCAAAGGATGCGGCGGAAATACTCGTGGCGAGAAAACGAAAGCAGGCTGCGGGAGTCGGTGGTCATGCCGATGAAATGACTTAGCAGACCATGACTGGCCAGGGTCGCAAGCTGGTCCCGAATGCCCTCAAGGTGATCGTTGTACCACCAGGCAGGTCCAAACTGCACCTTGCCGGCTACGCCGTCCTGAGCAAAGGAGCCGGTGAGGCTGGCAAAAACAGCATTCTCGGCAGGGTTGAGGTTGTAGAAAATGACCCGGGGCAGGGCCTGCTGCTGCTCCAGGGTATCGAGAAAGCGGCAAATGCTCGCCACATCGGTGGCGGTGGCGATGCCGGCAAAGCCGCCAGATGACCCGGCCAAGCCTCGCAGCCGGGTACTGGTGTACCGCTGCGCCCCGATGTGGAGTTGCAGGGTCCAGCCACGCCGGGCGTAGGCTTTGCCCAAAAAATCGAGCAGGTAGCTCGCCAGCTCGACCTGCGCCTGCCCTGGGGACAAGTTGCCCTCGATCAGGCAGGAAAAATGCGCCTCGGCCTGCGTACGGCTGGGCCGGGAAAAAGCAAAGTCTGCATTCCAGGCATGATCGGCCAGCCGGCAACCGGCGGCAGCAAAGGCATCCAGGCGACTGGCTACGGCCTGCTCATAGGCCGCCAAACTATCAATGACCTTGCCGGTCTGCTCGCTCAGCTCCGCCAGCCATGCCGCAAAGCCCGGGGCATCAAAGTCCAGGATCGAATCGGCCCGCAGAGAGGGCAGGACCGTAAACGAGCAACCTTCCGAAGCCACCCCATGGGGACCTAAATCCGCCAGCAAGTCGTCGGAGGTACACAGGAGCTCGAGGTTCCATCTGTCCAGGACCGTGCAGGCATCCCATCCCTCGCTTTGCAGCACCGCATTGGCCCGGGCCCAGATGGCCTCGGCGGTGGCCTCTGTCAGGATTTCCTCCACCCCAAACATCCGCTTCAGCTCCAGGGCAGTCCAATGAAAGAGCGGGTTGCCCAAGGTCTTGGGAACCGTTTTGGCCCAGGCCATAAATTTTTCCTGATCGGAGGCGGCCCCGGTGATGTAGTGCTCGGCAACCCCATTGAGGCGCATGGCCCGGTGCTTGTAAGGGTCATGGTTGACCCAGAGCTGGGCCAGGTTGGCAAAGCGATGGCCCGGCAACAAGCTAAGGGGTTCCAGGTGGTTATGAAAATCCACAACCGGCAGCGGAGCCGCCACTTCGTGAAAGAGGTAGCGAGCGGTGTCATTGTGCAGCAAGAAATCAGGATGAATAAAGGATTTCAAAGTAGAGGCGTTAGGTTTCGGTTTGGGGGGATAAAAGCGCCTTGACCGGCAAAAAAAACAGCAACCCTCCTGCAATCGCGAGGCAACCCAGCCCCGCCGCCAAGGCGAGCTTACCGCTGTAGAGGCTGAGGGAAGAAGCCCCCATGCCAGCGAAGAGGACGCCTGCTGCGCCCAGGGCAATGACAAACATGAAGATGAGCGAGCGTTTGAAGGCAGGGGAAATGGTTGCTTTCTCTGCCTCCGCCACCGGCGTTTTCAACTGCTCAAAAAAGTGACCAATCCGCTGGACCTGTAAGGGATCTTTCACCGGCCAAGCCGCTGAAAGCCAAAAGGTTCCCACGCAGACGAGCAAGGTGAGCAGCGTAGCGACCGGCCAGGAAATGTCCGGCATCATATTCAAAGCCAATCCACTCCCGATCCCCAGCACGAGCGAAAAGAGCGCCCCGGTCGTCTGGGGGCGCTTCAGCAAGACCCCTAGCAGGACGGGTACAATCAACGGCACCGCAAAAATACCCGTAAACAGCTTGCTGGCTTCGAAGGCCCCGCCAAAGCGGTCCACAGAAAAGGCCCCCAAGATAACCAAGCCCCCCACGAGCAGGGTACCGAGCCGGGCTATCCACATCAGCTCGCGCTCGGGGGCCGCGGGCCGCAGCAGGCGCTGGTACACATCGCGGGTCAGGACGCTGGACATGACATTGAACTCCGAATCGAGCGATGACATGGTGGCCGCAAACATGGCGGCTAGCATCAGGCCCATGATGCCGGGCGGCAGCAGTTGCAGCGCCACGCTTACGTAGGCCATCTCGGGATTCTCCAGGCCCGGGATCAAGGTATAGGCGGCGATGGCGGGTATCAGAAAAAAAATGGGAAACACCAGAAACAGCCCGGCTGTCATCAGGCCCATTTTCATGCCCGCCCGCTCATCTCGCACGCTGTAAAAGCGCTGGATGAAGGTCCAGTTGCCATTGCTTTTGAGGACAAACATCAGATAGTAAGCGATCAGGAAGCCCGCTTCGCCCTTGGGGCCTTGAAAAAAAGTAACATGTCCCGGCGAAGCAGCCACCAGCGCCTCCCAGCCCCCGGCCGCCTCCACGGCCAGCGGTACCAAGATCAATACCGCCGCGATCAGCACCACAAATTGCACCACATCGGTCAAAATCACCGCCCAAAGCCCGCCTACCACCGTGTACAGCACTACCACCAGCCCGCCGAGCAGAATGGCGGCTTCCAGGCTCAGCGGAGTAGCGGTCGAGACAAACAGCCCGATGGCGTAGAGCCGGACCATGTTGTCCAGAATCCGGAAACCTACTCCGCCCCAGGAAAACACCTGCCTCACCTGGAGGTTAAAGCGTACTTCCATAAATTCGACCGGGGACATGATTCCCGCCCGCCGCCATCGCTTGGCAAACACCAAAGCCCCGATCAGGGCCGCCGGTACCGTACACCACATGATGACCAGGGCCACCAGGCCATGTTCATAGGCAATGCCAGCATGGGCCACAAACACGAAGGTGCTGAACAGCGACATGAAATTGCTGATGGCCCCGGCATACCAGGGAATGGCACTGCCCCCCCTGAAGTAGTCGGCGATGTTTTTGACAAAGAACCCCAGGGTGATGCCCAAGCCCGCCATCAGGCTCATGTAGATTCCCATGGCCGCATAATCCAGCGGCTGCAAACTCTGCATAGGTCGAGGTTATTTATCGCTAAGAGAAAGAACCGGCGCATCTGCGATCAGTACCGGAGAATCATAGAGGGGAATCTGGTAAAAGACCTGCTTATCGCCTTCCTGCCGCCACCGTCTGGAGGGAATGGCATAGACCTGCCCCGTGCGCAGGTCGACATAGACCGGCTGCTCGAATTTTCCGGCTGGAAAGCTGAGGTCCACGGCGGTCGTGCTGTTGTAGTCCGAAGGGATGCTGCCGTCGAACCAGAGCACCGCCACCTGCTGGTCCGCGGCGGTCTGGTAACCAAAGCAACTCAGGGAGTGGTAGGTGCGGGCCTCGCAGGCAAAGTCGGGGATACGCTGGAGGCGATCGTCAAAAACGGCCGCGAGGTGCTGCACGGCAAAATAGGCATGCTTGGGGCGAATGACCTTTTTTTCTTCATCGATCAGCAGCAGTCCCTTGCGGTTGATCTCGTCTGGGTACTGCATGTCGACCATGGAAAAATAGCTCGACTCGATGTCGCGCCCCAGGTCGCCGAGCAGGCGGCGCAAGGCCCATTTGGCCTGACTGAGTTCGGTCCAGGGATACTTGCTCAGGGCCTTGGTCTGGCGATACTCCGAAGGGGCGCCATTTTCTCCCTGATAAATCTGGATATCCGGGGCGTAGGCTTGCACCGTGTCGCGAAGTTCCAGCACGCGAGGATAGCTGGCGTCGGGGTTTTTCGAGTAAGGGTGGTAGCTGATGGCATCGACATACGACAGCCCACCGTGATCGCGGAGAAACCGCAATATTGACCCGGCCATGCCAGGGTCTACCCCCGCCATGGCAATTCCGAGGACCTTCCCTTGCGGCTGGATTTCTTTGATGATCTTGCCTGTTTCGAGCAGCAGGCGGGCATATTCATCCGAGGCATTGCCGCTCCGCTTGAGGTTGGGTTCATTCCACACCTCCCACTCCGTGACCACCTCCCGGTAGCGGGTCACGGTAGCCCGTACGTAGGCGCGCCAGCCTTCGTTGGCCTCGCCCGAGGTAGGCAGGCGCGCGCCGAGGCGGGTGCCCCCTCCGTCCCGGTAGATGGGGTTGCCATAGGAAAGCGAAATCCAGGGAGAAACGCCTTTCTCCTTCAAGTCATACACGGCTTCATCGAGCCAGGCAAAGTCATACTTTCCCTTTTGGGTTTCGGTTTTGGCCCAGCCGCTTTGCAGGCGGACCTTCTTGATGCCGAGGTCCTCGACATAGGCTTTCCAGTGGGCATAGACCGTGTAGTCGCGGTCCATCGTTTCCCCACCCACCGACCAGGGCGAGGCAGTGATCTGATGGGTGGTGCGGGGCGCGAGGGTACCGAGGTAAGGCAGATCGACGGCCAATTCTTGCCAGGCCGGAGACGAGGGCTGGGCCGTGACTAGAGACAAACTGCTAGCCAGGGTCAGGATCAGAATCCAAATTTTGGTGGAAAGGGGCATAATCATGAGGGTTAGATAAAAGGATTGGGGATTAGTATCCCGGATTCTGTTCCAGGTTGCCGGTGATGTTGGCTTCGATCTCTGCGGCGGGGATAGGCCACAGGGCGTGAAAGTCCTGGATTTCGTCGCCGTTGTGGGCATTGTAGCGGCGCACCCGCTCCACCAGCTTGCCGGTTCGGTGCAGGGTAATGCGGCGGTCCTCTTCGAGGCTCAGCTCCCGGGCGCGTTCGTCGAGGAGGTAGTCGATGGTTACTTCGCCCGGCGCCACCGGGCTGGCATTGGCCCGGCTGCGTATCACGTTGAGGTCGGCGGCGGCCTGGGAAGCATCGCCATTGCCTAGGTAAGCCTCGGCTCGCAGCAGATAGGTCTCAGCCAGCCGCAAGTAATACTGATCGGTAAAGGTCGAGCCAGCACTGGTGTTGAGCAAACCAAGTTCGGCATTGGTGTAGAGCGACTCGGGATGGCGGCCCGGGGTGGTCACCTTGGAGAGCCAGGGATACCAGCGCCAGCCCTGCGCCTGGAGGTTTGGGCCCGGATACTTGACCGCGCTGGAGTCGAACCAAGCAGAAGCAGGGTCATCATAGATAAAGTCCCGTACATAGTTGATGGGAGAATTGCGCAGGTCGTTTTCGAAGTCTGACTGCCAGAGCCCCTGCTCAAAAAATTCGGTAGGCTGCATGAACGATACCCCCCGGCCGCCACAGTTGAGGTCGGAGCGAGAGCCCAGGACCGCTACCTTGCCATCGGGATCCTGAAGGGTAAAAACGGCCGGGGCATGGTTGCGTTCCCAGGCATTGGGGCCAAACCCCGTGGTGTTTAGCAGGCCACCCGGCACATCGGTTTCCATCTGCGCCACCCAGAGGGCCTCGGTGTTGCCGCTGCTGCGGTTTTGGTTGCCTTGGCGGAAAAGGTCGTAATAGACATCACCCGCCTCGCCGGCTCGCGACCCGAAGCGCCCGCTCATCAGGGCCGTATTCGGATCGTCGATCACCACACTCGCCGCCGCAATGGCCTGCCCCCAGTTTTCCTGTGCCACATAGGCTTCGGCCAGCAGGTGCTGGGCGAC
>CAZIVQ010000132.1:0-8143 GCA_964542415.1 uncultured Bacteroidia bacterium
CGCGATCCAGACCGGCACCAGCACGTGACGGACAGCAAGGGTAAATTTCTCCGAAACCACTTTTACTTTGCGCGGGTTTTGGCCCCGGATGCGGATCTGCACGGCCGCTGCGATCTCTTTGTTGGTGACCACGTTGGCTTTTTCGATCAGCTTGATTTCGGGTTGCTGGTAGAGTTCCACCTCCCATTCTTCCAACAGGACCGGGTCGTAGTCGATCAATTTGCGGTAATCAAAAGGCAAGATGAGGTTGAGGCGATCTGCTTGGGTGCCTTTGGTGCCGAAGATAGGGACCGCATCGAAAAAGTTTTCGTAATAGCCGGTGGTCGGCTCGTAGGCCACCTTTTGTACCGGGCCCTTGTCGCCCTTCTCGACGTAGGCAAAGCCAGCCTGCCCCATCCAGGTGGAGCGGGTCATGGCGTCGACCAGCAGCTGCGGCAGGTAGACCCCCCGCAGGGTAGGCGCCTGCGCGATCTTGCGTAGGCCTGGGGCGAGGAACCAGCCCCGCAGGTACTTTTTGAGCTTGGCCGCCGCCCGGGAGCGCGGCACCTGAAACGGCAGCAATTTCAAGGGGGTCAGGACCTTTTTGATTTGCTCGCTCTCCTCCCAGGCTTCTCCTCCACAAAACGGGCATGGTAGCCGCTCAGCCGTGCCGCTAATCACCAGCATGCTGGAACAATTGGTACAGCGGTGCGCCTGCAAGCCCTCCCCCATGCCCCGCTCAAAGTCCCGGAAAGAAATGCCCTCCTGCAACGGACGGAAATCCACCTGATCGCGGCTGCGTCCCAAAGAACGGCTATACTTGCACTTGGTACACGACAGCTTCTGCTTGCCGCCGGTGTACTGCATGTCGGAACCGCAGACGGGACATTGGACGTGGATGTATTGGCGCTGAGACAAAGGGGAGTATGGAGTATGGAATAAAGAATATGGACCTGAAGCCCGTGAGGGAAAAGATACGGCGCAGCCCGATGATCTACAAAAGTAGATGGTTAGACTTTTAGATGGTTAGATTTCTAGATTTTTAGACATCCAGACATTTAGACGTCTAGAAATCTCAGTATCTCATCCTCTCAATATCTCAATATCTCACCCTCTCCACTCAGAACGGATTTACCAAGCCGATATGGATTCGTCCTCGCCCGGGCTGGAAGGCCAGGTCCTGCGTGCCGCCGATGGCGTAGATGACAGAAATGATGCCGGCTTTGGTGCCGTAGCTCATGCCTAGGCCGGTGCCGTAGGGTTGGATTTGCCGCCGCCCGCGCACCTGGTCGCGCAGCCAGGCGTAGTCGCCGAAGACGAAGAGGTAAGAGTCTCGCTCCAGTAGCAGGCGGTATTCAAGGGAGAAAAAGGTGTAGAAATCGGAGAAAAACTGGTTTTCGTTGAAACCGCGGATGCTGCGGGCCCCCCCGAGCTGCTGCTGGTCGTTGCGAAAATAGCTTTCCAGCCCCAGCCAGTAGCTGCGGTTGCCGGCGTAGAGCACATGTCGCCCGCCCAGCGGGAAGTAAGTATCCAGCTCCAGGCTCATCTCTTGTAGCGGCTGCAGCTGATTGATGCCCGCGTAAAGGTTGGAATCCTGCCGGGTGAGCAGCACATTTTCCACGATTTCGCGCCGGCCCAAGCCTACGCGCAGCTGCGCCCGCACGCCCCGGCGGGGGTTGAGACGGTAGTCGAGGTTTTCGTAGTAAAATTCGCCGCCCACCACCTGCCGGTTTCCGTCCAGCTGCTGCGGGGTATTTTCTGCCCCATTCTCCAGCACCAGGGCCGAATCCAGCAAGCGGCTGCTCCGCACTTCTGAGTACAAGCCCGCCCGCAAAAAAGGAGAAAACGCGTAGCCCGCTTCCAGGGCCCCTTCCAGGTTGAGGAAGGCCTCCTCTTGTTTGAGCAGGTCGAAGCGACCATTTACCTGAAAGGGCGTCCGTAGCAGGTAAGGCAGGCCCAGCTCCAGGTGTAGCCGCTGCGAGCTGCTGGTGAGCTTTTCGAATTCAAGCTGGAAAACCTCGCCCTGCCGCAGCGGGCTGACCAGCATCACGTCCACCAGCCCGGTGAACTGAAACGACTGCCCCGGCTCCCGCGGCGGCAGCAGCCCCAGCAGCAGGTCGAATTTGCCCGCCTTTTTGCGCTTGACCTTCAGGTCTACCAGGGCGGTTTGGTAGGGGGTGAACGTCACCTTCGGCTGGGCGACTTCTTCATAGTAAATGGAATTGTTGAGGATGCGGGGGATCTCGGCGATGCGTTGCTGCGCGTAGGGCTCGCCCGGCCGCAGCTTGATCAGGCCGTAGATGAAACCCGGCGCTTCGCGTGGGTTGCCTTGGACACGGATGCTGTCGATGCGCACCAGCGGCCCCGGGTCAAACGCGTAGGCCAGCCGCAGGCCGAGCGTATCGGGGCCATGACGATGGTAGCTCAGCTGGGTTTGGTCGAAGGAGGCAAAGGGATAGCCGACCTGCTGGTACTGGTCGAGCACTTGCTGCATGCCCTGCCTCAATTCGCTCCAGTCAACCGGTCGCTGTTTGCGCTGCCAGCGGTCGAAGCCCGCTTCCTGCAAGGCCGCGGCCGGCAGGCCGGGAAAACGCAGGCTGTCATATCGGTAGAAGGGGCCTGGCTCCAGGTAGGCGTGCAGGGTGTCGCCCCGACGGATGAGGGCTTCGGTGCGGGCCTCGAGGTACCCCTCAGCTTGGGCAGAGAGGGACCATAGTTGCAGGCGTACTTGCACCTCTGTCGCGCTGCGCAGCCGCCGCAGTTCTCGGACAAAATTCTTGCCTGGCGAGGCGAGGCCATGAATACGAACTGCCGCCAAAGGAGCGGCCGTGGTATCCGGCTGCGCCTTCAGCGGCAGGAGGAGGCTGGTAAAGCTCACCAGCAGAAGCCATACGCTTTTCCAGCAAGAGGGCATTAGTTATCACTCGGCATGGCAGCCAGCTTCAAGAAGCGACGTTGGAAGAAAAGGTTCCAGGCCAGGAGGCCCAGCCCCATCCCGGTCAACAAGGCCTGAGCCCCCTGCTCATCGCCAGGGCTGCTGTCGAGCAGCAACATGAAGACCAGGGGCAGCAGCGGCACCATGAGGGTAGCCAAGCTCAACGCCACCGTTTTGCTCACCTGCCAGCGACGGGTGTGTTTGCGGCGGTAAGCGACCAGCAAACTCAGGCCAAATATACCCAAAAAGAGACTCCAGGCCAGTATCTCTGCTTGGGCCCCTGCCAAAGTGGTCTCCACGATGCCTATGGTGATCCCCGACAAAAAGGCCAGCACCACCGCCGTTACTCCTGTGTAGACAAAGGTCTTCCACCGGGCATTCATCAGGACCATCACGGCCGAATAAAACATGAAGGCAAACATCAGAATGAGGACCCACTCGATGTGGGCAAAGCGCACAAAGGGTTTGGACTGCGCTTGCTGCAGGTAACGGAGGTTCCGGCGGGCCTTGTCCAGGGCCTGGTACATCCCTTCTTCACCGCTCAGGTAGGTTTCGACCTGTGATTCTGCTAGAATTTGCGCATCGGTAAACTGGGGAAATTCGCCCCCATACTTAGCCATGGTTTCGCGAAACTTGGCGATAACGTCGAGCTGGGCCGCCTTGCTTTGGTTGCGCCAGTAAGCTGCCCGCAGCTCCTTGTTAGCAAGCAAGCCGGGATGCTCGAAAGGATAGCTTTGAAAATTCCCGTTGCCGTAGCGGTAATCGTGGTCGTTGTTGAGGTAGCGGAAGCCTAGCTCAAGCTGGTTGATGTCCTGCGCCAGTTCGGCGGGAGAAACCGCCCGCTTCAGTTGCTGCTGTACCCCCCAGCCGTAGGAGAGGGGAATGGCAGCCAGCAACAACACTGAGCCCCCGATGATCACCTGATCCCGGACCGAGTCCAGGCGGCTTCGCACCCCAAAGGCCTGGGTCACGCTGAAGGGGTACACCCGGAAGAGCCATACGCCCATCACCAGCACCGCCGGAATAAAGGCCAGGCCCATGGAGGCATAGGGGTTAGACACATTGGCGAGGTCTACCTGATAAGTAAAGACCCGCAGGGCGAGCAAGCCCGCGAGCAGCAGGGCGCCAAACAGGATAAACGGCAGGCGCACGGCCCAGAGGCCCGGGCGGTTGAGCAGGAGGTTTTCTTCGGCTTGGAGCAAAAAGGCCGGGAGCAGGCCTTCCAATTTTCTTCGTAGCATGGTTGAGTGCGTTGGTAGGTAAAAAATGCCCGCGGGGCTATCAAGATTCACGAAAAAGTTTCAAGGTGGAGGTGCTGATGTCCCGAAAATAGCTGACCGGCACCTGGGCTTCGACCAGCCTGCGCATGACCGCTTGGCTGTCCAGTTGGCGCGGGGTGCGCAAGATCACATGGTGACCCGAAGGCTCTACGCGCAGGTCGTCGTAGTGGTGCAGGCGGGCGATCAGTTCGGGGCCTGCCAGCGGAGATTTCAGTTCGAAGAGGTTGTCTTCCCGGTCCTGCCCAAAGTCTTGCAAACGACCATTGAAGAGGGCTTGGCCATTTTTCAGAAACAAAATCCGGTCGGCGATGCTCTCCACTTCGTGCAAGTGCTGGGAGCTGAGGAGAATGGCCAGGGGCTTTTTCTCCGCATCGGCCAGGTAACGCAGGTCTTGGAGGAAAGTCTGCTGGGTATTGATGTCAAGGTTGGCCAGGGGCTCATCAATGATGAGCAGGTCAGGTTGGCGCACCAGAGCCCGGGCCAATTCGAAGCGCAGGCGGTAGCCGGAGGAAATTTCCTGCCAATAGGCTGCTTCGAAGCGGGTGAGCCCCATGCGGTGAATAACGAAATCAACCGCCGCTTCATTTTCCTGGCCGATGATGCCTCGTACGGCAGCGGCAAAATGCAGGTTTTCGCGCAGGGTGCCCCGCCAGGATTGGAGGTTTTGGGGAATGAAGGCGATGCGCTGCTTGATCTGGTACCAGGCGTCGGGGGGCAAGCCCAGCCAAGGGAAGGTGAGGCGGCCGCCGTCAGCCTGCAATTCTCCCGCCACCAAGCGCAGCAAGGTGGTTTTGCCATTGCCATTTTCGCCCACCACGCCGGTAATTTCTCCCAAATTGAGGTCCAGGTCGAGGGGCGGGAGCTCGAAATGATGGCCAGGGATGGCAAAGCGCTTGGTGAGGCCGCGGGCTTTGGCTACAGTGGGCTTGCCCGCGAGGTCAGCCGCCGCCAGGGCCTCGGCCAGGTGCTGCCCTGCCGCCACCTGTACCCCGCCAGCCTTGACCGCAGCGTGGGCTTGCACCCCCGTCAGCAGCTCCGCGGCCCGGACCAGCAGCACCTCCTGCTGCCCCGGATCCCGGCGGCTGCTTTCGGTGGCAGCCAGCCGGTTGTAAGCGGCGCGTAGGCCGATGGCTTGCTTGGCCAGTCCGGCCGGGAGTTCCCAGTCGGCCAGCAGGTCCAGCAAGCGACGGCTGAAACCGCTCAGGTCTTGCTGAGCCAGCAAATGGTCCAATTCTTCCAGGCGTGAGCGCATAATT
The DNA here is from genome assembly GCA_964542415.1 of uncultured Bacteroidia bacterium. Taxonomy (GTDB): domain Bacteria; phylum Bacteroidota; class Bacteroidia; order J057; family J057; genus CAZIVQ01. The sequence continues at coordinate 5,451 of CAZIVQ010000132.1, forward strand.
CTGGGCTTGCTCGCAGCCTTTCAGCGGCTGGGACCGCCCATGAGATCATGGGGGCGGCAAATAAGCCTTGGCTGAAAAGTGAGATAGGTATGGTTACGAATATAGTCCGTTTCTGGGGAAAAAAAAGGGCATTTTCTTGCCTCTCCCCAGCTTCTGGTGTTAATGTTTTCTTAAAAATACGGGCCCGGGAAAGCCATTGATAATATGTAAATATGTGAAAATCAATAATTTAACAAAGCAACTTCGGCCTTGCCCAAGAACTTAACCAAGAAACATCAGACCCACACCGGGCGTAATTATGCTACGGAAGCACAAAGCGCTGGTAACATTCCCCTGTGAATCAGTGCTACCTTTTCTCCCCTATTTGCGGTACAAACAAGCTGTCTATATCATGAAAAATTTCCTTTCCTATGTGTTGGTGTCTCTCCTGGTCAGTACCCTGACGGTAGGGGCATATCACTACTTGCTGAACCCGGGCTCCCTGCCCAATCCGCTGGAAGGACCGGCTCAGCCGGTAACCAGTCAGGATAGCGGCGCACTTCCCGCCACCCAGGTGTCCATGCCTAATTACCGGGCGGCGGCCCCGGGCAAGGTGCCCACCGACTTTCATGTAGCGGCTGAAAAGACCATGCCTGCCGTGGTGTACATCAAGTCGATCAAGACCATCACCCAGCGGGGCTACGACCCCTTCTATGAATTTTTTGGCGTGCGCCCCCGCGAGTACAATTCCCGGCAGAATGTCTCCAGCGGTTCCGGCGTCATCATCAGCCCGGAGGGCTACATTGTGACCAACAACCACGTGATCAAAGATGCCGATGAGCTGGCCGTCACCCTCTACGACAACCGCACCTACCCGGCTAAGGTCATTGGCACTGACCCCTCCACCGACCTGGGGCTGATCAAAGTAGAGGCGAACCACTTGCCTACGGTAGAATTTGTCAACTCAGACCAAGCCCGGGTGGGCGAATGGGTGCTGGCCGTGGGCAACCCCTTTGGCCTAGCTTCTACTGCCACGGCGGGCATTATCAGCGCTATCGGCCGCGACCTCGAGATCATCCAAGACCAGATGGCCATCGAATCCTTCATCCAGACTGATGCTGCGGTGAACCCCGGCAACAGCGGCGGGGCCTTGGTGACCTTGCAGGGAGACCTGGTGGGCATCAACACGGCCATCGCTTCGCCCACAGGCACCTACGCGGGCTATGCCTTCGCCGTCCCGGCCAACATCGTGCGCAAGGTCGTAGCCGACCTCAAAGAGTTTGGCACCGTGCAGCGCGGCTTTATCGGCATTCAATATGCCACCAACCTCAATAGTGAAGTAGCGGCTGAGCGTGGGCTGAGCATCACTGAAGGGGTGATCATCGAAAAGCTGGCCGACTTCGGCGGCGCCCGCGAGGCTGGCTTGAAAATCGGCGATGTGGTCGTGAGCATCGACGGCATCAAAATTCGCAACGATGCCAAGTTGCTGGAGCTGGTGGGCCGCAACCGCCCGGGTGACAGCATCCAGGTCAAGGTGTACCGTGAGGGCCGTTACCGCACCTTTGACGTACAGCTGACCTCACAGACAGGCAGCACCACCGTTTCTGCGCCTGCCCGCAATGAACTGTTCAGCAACCTTGGGGTCGAGTTGCGCGACCTGTCTGCCGAAGAGCGCCGGGCCATAGGGGTAGAGCGAGGCGTACTGGTCGAGCGACTCTATGCAGGAAAATTTCGCCAAAGCACCGATATGAGGGAGAAATTTATCATCCTCAAGGTAAATGATGAGGCGGTCTCCTCTTCCGAGGACATTACCCGGCTGCTGGAGGGCCAGCGGGGCACGGCAAAGTTTACCGGCTTCTATCCTCGTTACAACCGGTTATTTACCTACTCAGTGGAGCTGGAGTAGCCTCCGGCTGACCACCACCGACCGGGCAAGGCCACTATGGCGTTGCCCGGTTTTTTGTTGGTAATCGCTCCAGCCATGGCCCCATGACCGGCTGAAGCTGGTCGATTGCCGGAGACGAAGCCCAGGGAGTTGGTTGCCTCAAGGCTGCGGGGACGGCTGAGGTCAGGTCCAGGTTATGCTGGGGCACGTTCAAAGCTAGCCCCTGACTTGCCCAGCGGTGGGCGAGGTATTGCTGTTCGGTTTGGCCGGGGGTAGGGATGAGGAGCAAAGCCCGGGGTCGCAGGACCGCATAATCCATGAGGCTGCTGTAGCCGGGGCGAGAAATGACCAGCGCGGCCCGCTGGATGAGGTGAGAGAGCTCAGCGGTAGCAAGGAAATTGAGGCGGGTGCGATGATCGGTTTGCTGCACATCGAGCGGGCCAGGCTGGCCCGCAACGAGGAAAAAAGGCCGGTCGAGGGCGGCGGCTTGTTCCCAGAGCTGGGCTTCAAGCTGGGAGCGGGCGGGCTCGGGCCCGGAGAGGATGGCGACCACGGCTTGGCCCGCCTCGGGCAGCCAAGCGGGCCCTGGCCCAGGCGCGTATCCCGCAAAGCGGGAGAGCGGTCCGATGAAGCGCGCCTGCGCAGGCGGGCCAAAGGCCCCGGGCAAGTCTCCGGCTAGCTGCGGCGGCCCAGCGTGATCGGGTACCCAAACTTCATCGAATTCAGTCCAAAAGCGTCGATGCAAGGCATGCACCCCGCGCCGGGCCCACCCCAGGCCAGGCGGCATGGCCAAAGCCAGCTGGTGGGCGATAAATACAGAGGGGATGCC
>CAZIVQ010000133.1:0-8135 GCA_964542415.1 uncultured Bacteroidia bacterium
AAATTGCAGTATGAGCGGGCCACTTCCGGCGGTGATTTCTCGGCCACGGCGATGTACAGCCAAGACGAGTTTGTCGGCAGAGGGCAGTACAATACCTTCCGTTTCCGGCATTTCAGCGGCTGGGCAAGTTATGTCTGGCAGGACCAGTACCTGTTCGATGCTTCGGTGGCTTACAGCGGCAGCAACCTGCTGCCTGAGGCAGACCGCTATGGCTTGTTTTATTCGGTGTCCGCCGGCTGGTTGCTCTCCGAAGCGGCCTTTTTGCAAGGAGCTGAAAACCTTGATCTGCTCAAGCTGCGGGCTTCATTTGGCCGCACGGGCAATGGCTACATCAGCCAAAACCTAGATGTGCAGGGCTTTTTCGGGGGTCCCGGCTATTTCTTCACCAATAACAACAACAGCTTCTCTGGCATCCGGGCCGGGCGGCTGGCCAGTGAGCAAGTGAGCTACGAAGCCTCCAACCAAGCCAACCTGGGCCTGGACCTGGTTACTGCCCGGGAAAGGCTGAGTGGTAGCCTGGACCTCTTCTATGCCCGGCGTAGCGGCATCATGGTGCCCACCAATGTCTCTGGCGTGCTGGGCGTGGACCCGCCCCTGGTCCCCAACGGCGTGGTGGACAACTACGGCGCGGAGCTGGCCCTTACCTGGGCCGATCAGCTGGGAGATTTTGGCTACCGCCTGCGGGGAGTCGGGTCTTTTGCCCGCAACCGCATCGTAGAGCAGGAAAAAATATTCCGGCCAGAGGCTTACCTGGAGCGTACAGGCTTGCCCATCGGGACGGTCTTTGGGCTACAAACAGACGGTTTCTTTGATGACCAGGCAGAAATCGAAAGCAGCCCCGTCCAGCAGTTCTCTCCGGTGCGGGTAGGGGACGTGAAGTACCTCGACCAAAATGGCGATGGCGTGGTCAACGAGTTTGACTACGTCAACCTGGGTCCGGCCACGGCCTACCCTGAGTTGTACTATGCCCTGGACCTGGAGCTGACCTACAAAGGCTTTGGCGTGCGGATGTTGTGGCAGGGCACAGGCGGCCAATCGATTCTGCCCCGGACCAACCACATTTTCGCCCCCTTCCGCCAAGCCGGTACCGGCAACGTGTCGGTCTATGCCCTGGAAAACAGCTGGACTCCCGAGCGGGGAGAGAGCGCTACCCTCCCCCGCCTTTCTACCCTGGACAACGCCAACAATTACCAGCCGAGCGACCTCTGGCTGCGTTCAGCGGCTTACCTCAAGCTACGGCAAGCCGAAGTTTCCTACACCTACCGAGGACGTTGGGCGCAGCAGCTCAAGCTCAATGAGGTGCGCCTGTATCTGCGGGGATTCAACCTCTGGTCGGTCGATCAGGTCGAAATCATGGACCCTGAGTACATCGGCACGGGCTATCCTACCCTGCGCAGCCTCCTGGCCGGGATTCACCTTGGCTTTTAACCCCCCAACCTATGCTATACATGAAACCTATCATATTTCCCCTGACGGTCCTGGTTGCGATGGCCCTTTCCAGTTGCAGCTTTCTGGACTACAACGAGCGCTCTTTTCAGGAGCAAGATGATGTGTTTGTCGAATTTGATCGTATCAAACAAACCCTCACCCACGCCTACAGCTACCTGCCGACGGGCTACGCCTCGGTAGGCGATGCCATGCGTTCGGCTGCCTCCGACGATGCCGAATATGTGCTGGAAACGGCCAATATCCAGCTGATCAACAACGGGGTGTGGAGTCCGGTGCAGCCCGTGGATGCCCAATGGGAAACCTTTTACCAAGGCATCCGGGCAGCCAACTTGTTTCTCGAAGAGGGCACCGGCGACAACTTTGCCGAGCTTCAATTCAACGAAGAATACCAAGAAATCATCGTCCAGTACAACAACTATGCGTATGAAGCCCGGTTGCTGCGCGCGTTTTTTTACTTCGAATTAGCCAAGCGCTACGGGGATGTGCCCTTGGTTTTGGAGACCCTCGATCCGGTAGCGGCCGATGCGGTGGCGCGCACTCCTTTTTCTGAGGTGATGGCTTTTATCGTAGCAGAATGCGAGGTGGCCATCGACAGCCTGCCGCAGACCTACGAATCCTTGCCCAACCAAGAAACCGGGCGGGTAGACAAAGGGATGGCCATGGCCCTCAAAGCCCGGGCCCTGCTCTACGCTGCCAGCCCGCTGCACAATCCCGGGGGCGAGACCGCCGCCTGGGTCGCGGCGGCCGAGGCAGCCAAAGCGATCATCGACAGCAGCTGGTACAGCTTGCCCGGCAGCTACGCCAGCGTGGTCAACAACCGCGGCAGCTCGGGCTTGATCTACGGCCGCCGCCTGGACGAAACCAATGGCTTCGAGCGGCTACAGTTTCCCGTAGGCTTCGAAGGCGGCAACACCGGCACTTGCCCCACCCAAAACCTCGTCGATGCTTACGAGATGGTCGACAATGGCCTGCCCATCAATGAGCCCGCTTCGGGCTACGATCCCGCCAATCCCTATGCCGGTCGCGACCCCCGCCTGGCCCTGACCGTGACCTATAACCAGAGCAACTGGCAAGGGACGGCCGTCGAAGTGTGGGAGGGAGGAAAGCACGGGCCACCGGTCATAAATGCGACCCCCACCGGTTACTACCTGCGCAAGTATGTAGATGAGTCGATCAACCTCAACCCCACGGCGGGGCAGGTCACCGCCAAGGAGCACAACTGGTGCCTGTTTCGTTATGCGGAGGTTCTGCTGAACTATGCCGAGGCCATGAACGAAGCCTACGGCCCGGATGACCCAGCGAGCTATGGCCTCACCGCCCGCGACGCGGTCAATGCCGTACGGCAGCGCGCCGGTATGCCCGATTTTCCTGCGGGGCTGAGCCAGGCGGCCTTTCGGGAGAAGCTTCGCACTGAGCGCCGTGTCGAGCTGGCCTTCGAGGACCATCGTTTCTGGGACCTGCGCCGCTGGCAGATCGGGGCCCAGACCACCGAAATCCGCGGGATGAAGGTTACCCAACTTCCCGGTAGCTCATTTAGCTACCAGCCCTTCGTCCTGGAAAACCGGGAGTGGGACGAGCGCATGAACCTTTACCCACTCCCGCAGGCCGAGCTGTTTTTGAACCAGCAGCTGAGCCAGAATCCGGGTTGGTAGGCAAATGATGAAATTTGGTAGTAGTAGTAGGTTTTGGTAAGCAGGTCCCTCCGGGGGCCTGCTTTTTTGGTTGGGGGGGAACTGTACCGTGGCTTTCCAATCAAAGATCCGCCTTCGGAGGAGCCGCCCCGACCTCCTGACGCTGGCAGGGTTCTCAGCAGTCCTGCTTTTCGTAACCCTGCCTGCGTTGTTTTAATGCCATCAACGCTGTCAGGGCAAAAGCAGGGCGTGTCAGCAGCCCTGACAGCGTGGGGAAGACAAAAAACCTCGCAGGTTCGCCGACCTATAAGTCGGCGGAAACCTGCGAGGTAGGGGGTAGCGGAGGCTACAGGGGGCTAAGCCCGCTCGGGGGCGAGGCCCCAATGCTCGGGCGAGCGCCAGAGGCCGGAGAGCAGCAGTTCGCGCATGAAGAAAAACTCCTTGGGTAGCTTGTCATAGAGGCGGGCAAAGAGTTCCTCATGGGCCAGCACTTCTTTTTTCCAGGCTTCGCGGTCGACTTCCATGATCTGTTCGAAGTCTTGTTTGGAGAAGTCGAGGCCTTCCCATTCGAGGTCTTCGTAGCGCGGCATCCAGCCGATGGGGCTTTCGACGGCGGAGGTCTTGCCGTTGACGCGGTCAACGATCCACTTGAGCACGCGCATGTTTTCGCCAAACCCAGGCCAGAGGAAGTCCCCGTTTTCGTTGGTGCGGAACCAGTTCACGCCAAAGATACGAGGCGGGTTGGGCAGTTCGCGGCCAAATTGGAGCCAATGGTTGACGTAGTCGCCCATGTGGTAGCCCATGAAGGGCAGCATGGCGAAGGGGTCACGGCGAACCTTGCCGATTTCGCCAAAAGCAGCAGCGGTCATCTGCGAACCCATGGTGGCGGCGAGGTAGGTGCCAAAGTTCCAGTTAAAAGCCTGGTAGATCAAGGGCACGGTGTCGGCGCGACGGCCACCGAAGATGAAGGCGGAGATGGGTACCCCCTTCGGATCTTCCCAAGCCGGGTCGATGCTCGGGCACTGTGCCGCCGGGGCGGTAAAGCGGGCGTTCGGGTGGGCGGCTTTCTGTCCGCTTGCCGGATCGTGAGGCTTCCCGTGCCAGTCGGTCAGGCCTTCGGGTACCTCTTTGGTCATGTCTTCCCACCATACGTCTCCGTCAGGGGTGATAGCTACGTTAGTGAAGATCGAGTTGGCCTCGATCGAAGCCATGGCGTTGGGGTTGGTCTTGTAGTTGGTGCCGGGAGCGACGCCAAAGAAGCCCGCCTCGGGGTTGATGGCGTAGAGCTGCCCGGTTTCGTCGGGGCGAATCCAGGCGATGTCGTCGCCGATAGTGGTGATTTTCCAGCCTTCGAAGGTCTTGGGCGGGATGAGCATGGCAAAGTTGGTCTTGCCACAGGCGCTCGGGAAGGCCGCGGCGACGTAGGTCTTTTCGCCCTCGGGCGATTCGACGCCGAGGATGAGCATGTGCTCAGCCAGCCAGCCTTCTTCGCGGGCCATGGTCGAAGCGATGCGCAGGGCGAAGCATTTCTTGCCCAGCAGGGCGTTGCCGCCATAGCCGGAGCCATAGGACATGATGGCGCGCTCTTCGGGGAAGTGGCAGATGTACTTGGTCGTGGGGTTGCAGGGCCATTTGGCATCTTCGTCGCCGGGCTCCAGAGGAGCACCTACCGAATGCAGGCATTTGACGAAGTCGCCGTCTTCGCCTAGCATGGTGATCACGTCACGGCCCATGCGGGTCATGATGCGCATGTTGGTCACCACGTACTCAGAGTCGGTTATTTCTACCCCAATCTGCGAAATCGGACCGTCGAGCGGGCCCATGCAGTAAGGAATGACATACATAGTCCGGCCTTTCATGCAGCCCTCGAAGAGCGGATTGAGGGTGGCCTTCATTTCTTTGGGGTCCATCCAGTTGTTGGTGGGACCAGCGTCTTCTTTGAGGCGGCTACAGATGTAGGTGCGGTCTTCCACGCGGGCCACGTCACTGGGGTCAGAAAAGCAAGCAAAGCTGTTGGGGCGCTTCTCTTCGTTGAGGCGAATAAAGGTTCCCCGGTCCACTAGCATGGTACAGAGCTGGTCGTACTCTTTCTGTGAGCCATCGCACCAATGGACTTGGTCGGGCTTACATAAGGTAGCCATTTCTTCTATCCAGGCCAGAAGGCCTGCATTTTTAACTTCTTTCCGGTAGTCTTGAGCGAGTTTGTTCAGGGTTTCTAAGGCCATAGCAAAGATAATTTAAGGGTGGTTCCTTTGGGGAGGGGCAAGGGGTACCAGGCAGGAAGCCTGATAAGCTGCCTCAATCGGCTTCATCAAGCCGGTTTGTAGAGAACGGGGTTACGATTGTTAGCCAACCGCCCCTAAAGATGCCTAGCCCAGGGCCCATTATCAATGCCAGAACATACCCCAAGGGATGACAAAAGTTAGTCCGTCCTTTTCTTCTCAAAGAAAAAATCCCTGGGTTAAGGATAGGATCAAAAATAATCTGTGGCATCACTTGCTCTTTTCCGACGCCTCAGCGTCATAAAGCCCTCAGATAGAACCCTATCCTTCGGTCTTATTCCTTGAGTCAGCGAAAAATAGCTACCTGCTGGTGCGGCTTAGTTTTCTCTCCTTTACTAAGATTTAGCCGAAGCCTCCTCCATTTGCCATTCCACATGGGCCTGGGCCAATTTGATTTCACCATAGCCGATTTCCTCCCCCAGGATTTCTTTCAATTCGCGGGCGCTCATGTCCGCTTCGGTCATGGCCCCCATGATCAGCTGGAGTTTTTCTGGCGAAAGCAGCTTGTCGACCGGCAGCTTGCCCTTGGCGACAAAATGGGTCAGGTGGCCATGGACCGTGCCGAGCGCAAGGCTACGCTCCTTGGCGATCGCTTCGGGGCTTTTACCTGCTTGAAACAGGCGGAAGCTGATCTCAGATGAAGGGGTCTTGTCCTTTTTGGGCGGCCTGGGGGCTTTGCCCTTCTGAGGCGAGACCGCGGAGGATTTGGCGCCGCCTTTCTGCTCTTCCCACTGCCGGAGCTGATCCTTGGTTGGCAGCTTGCCTTGGGCTCGCTCGCGCACCAGCAGGTTGAGCTTCATGATCTGCCGGGCCTGCTGGAGGTAGGCCGATTCCAGGGCCTGGAGTTCCTCGCGGTAAGTTTTGAGGCCGGCTTGCCCTTGGAGTTGCTTATAATGTTTGCGCACCCGGTCGAGCAGGGCCAGCAAGAGCGGCTCAAAGTACCCCTTGGCCTTGGCAGTGCGGTCGGCGAGCTGGGCCAGGGATACCTCCTGGTGGATAAGGTAGGCCACTTGTTTGATGAACTTGTGGCCGATGGGGGTCAGCGGCTCCGTCTCGGCCACGAGCTGCGCGGTCCACTCCACGTACTGCTGCTTGGCCGAGCGGTTTTCGGCCTTGTCAAAGCTGCGCTGGTGTTCCTTGAGAGCACTGACCAGGGGCTTGAAGTCGAACGCTTGCTGGGCAAACTTCACGATAAACCCCCGGCAGTCCGCTTCCAGGTGGGCTTGGAGGGTATCCAGGTCCTGGTCTTGAAACCGGGCCACAAACTCCTGTAGGGTGCGGTCGATGTCAGGGGGATTTTGGGGCAGAGGCGAAGAAAGGCGCAAGCCCGCCAGCGAGGTGAGCCGGGAAAGGGCCACGTAGAGCTGCCCCGGCGCGAAGGTATCGCTCACATCCAGGATCGCTTTCTCGAAGGTCAACCCCTGGCTCTTGTGGACCGTCACCGCCCAGGCCAGCTTGAGGGGGTATTGTTCGAAGGTGCCCTGGATCACCTCTTCCAGCTCATTGATGGCCTCATTGAGGGCATAGCGCTTATTTTCCCAGGTATGCAGCGGCACCAGCAGGTCGGGATCGTCCTCATCCTCGAATTCCACCCAAATCTCCTCCTTCTCCAGCCGGATGACCGTCGCGAGTTTGCCGTTGAAAAAGCGGCCCGCCCCGGTGGCGTCATTTTTTATGAACATCACTTGCGCCCCTTCCTTGAGGCTGAGCTGCTCCGGGTTGGGGTACATGGATTCGGGAAACTTTTCCTTGACGGTGGCTTTATAATGAAAAAGCGGTCGGTCAAGGGCATCGAGCCGCTCGCGGTTGATGAGGTCGGCTTTGCGGTTGTGGGTGGTGAGGTGAATGTAGCCGGCCTGGTTGCTGATGCCCGGCTCGTAATGGTGCTCGTTTAGGTAAGCCAGGTCAGCCTCGGTTTGCTGGTTGTGGCGCAGACGGTTGAGCAGGTCGATGAAGTCCTGGTCGCTCTGCCGGTAGATTTTTTGCAGCTCGATGGTGAGCAGGGGGCTTTCGCGCAGGGCCCGGGCGTCGAAGAAGTAGCTGCTGGGATAGTAAGGCTGGAGGTACGCCCACTCCTCGCGCCTGACCACGGGGGGGAGCTGCATCAGGTCGCCGATGAAGAGGAGCTGCACTCCGCCAAAAGGCTCTCTCCGGCGGCGTACACTGCGCAGCACCATGTCCATGCAGTCGAGCAGGTCGGCCCGCAGCATGCTCACCTCATCGACGATGAGGAGTTCCATTTCGCGTAGCATGTTGCGCTTACGGGCGGAGATGCGCTGCTCCCGGCCCACGGTTTGGGGGGTGTTGAGGCGGGTGGTGCCTTCGGGCAGGGGCACATTCTCAGGAATGAATGCCCCAAAGGGCAACTGGAGCAGGGAATGGAGGGTCACGCCCCCGGCATTGATGGCGGCGATGCCGGTTGGGGCGGCCACCACCGTGTTTTTGTAGGTTTGCCGGACGATGTGGTGCAGAAAGGTCGTCTTGCCCGTGCCGGCTTTGCCGGTGAGGAAAATGTGGCGGTCGGTGGTGTTGAGGTAATTGGCCGCAAGGGCCGCTTGCTCGTTCAGTTCGTGTGTATTCATGGGCGGCGGTTTCCTGACAGGAAGTTGGCGCTAAATGGTTTTTCAAGATGCAAAAAATGCCGGATATCAGGAAACCGCTTTGGGGAGGGGGTAAGGTACCGCCATGGATTTGCCCGGCGACAGATGAGGAGCAAAGGGTAGGGTGTTCCCCTTGCAGGGGGTGCAGTACCTCAATTTTAATGCTGCTTTTC
>CAZIVQ010000134.1:0-8083 GCA_964542415.1 uncultured Bacteroidia bacterium
TCCTGCCCCGGCCTCGCGCCCGGTTCTGCCCCGGGCCGCCAGTCAATTGTTGCGGCAGGCCCTGCGAAAACGAGATTTCTTTTTGTTGCGGGCGGGCCTGGAACGGGCCGGGGAACGCGGCTACCGGCTGAGCCCAGACCTGCTGCCGGCCCTGCTGGACCTGGCCTTGCGCGAGCCCGACGGCCTGGAAATGGACGTATTCTGGGCGGTAGCGGGGGAACGGGGCAGCTGGCTGGCGGCCCAGCACGAGGCCTGGCAACGATTGCTGCCTCCGGCAGAAACCAACTGGGAAAAAACCGCCCCCGCCCAGCAGGCGGCTTTCTTGCGGCAGGCCCGGCAAACCGATCCGGCTCAGGTGCGGCAATGGCTCCAAGCGACCGGTCGGCGGCTACGGCCAGCCTGGCTGGCCCCCCTGGCGGTCAACCTTTCTGAGGCAGACCGCCCCTGGCTGGAGGAACTGGCCGCAGGAAAGCGGCGCGAATGGCGGGAGGCCGCCCATCAGCTGCTGCTACGGCTGCCGGAAAGTGAGCTGGCCCAGCAAATCTGGCAGGCGCTAACCCCTTGCCTTACGCGTAAACGCCAGCTCAAGGTCAAGCCCCTGAAACAACTGCCGGCCTGGTGGCAGGAGGCGGGCCTTAGCCAGCAATTGAGCCTGGGGGTGGCCCGCGAATGGCAGCCTACCTGCATGCTGCTGGCCCATTGTCCCCCGGAGCGCTGGGCCGCAGCGCTAGGAGAGCCGGCGCGCCTGATCAAAGAAGCCCTGGCTTCGCCCGCCGCAGAACCGTTGCTGCTGGGATGGATCATGGCGAGCATTCGCTTTGAGGATGGCCCCTGGGCCGCAGCCCTTTGCCATACTTTGTTGTTTGCTGACCCCCGCACCGGAGGCAGTACGCTGCCGTTGGCCCAGCGCCTGGACGAAACCCTGGTGCGGGGCCTGGCACAGGCCCTTTCTCCGGCGGTACATGATGCGCTGGTCTACGACGCGTTGCTGGCTTTTCGCAAGCGAACTTCTCCCTCCTTTGTGTTCCGCCTCCTGGCTGACAGCCCCTGGACCTTGAGTGAAAAGACTGCGAGCTTGCTGAGTCAAAAAGTAATCGGCATGGCCGAGCACTTTCCCGATCGCATGGGCTATGCGCTGCGCCATCTCTTTCTCCAGCTCCCCGAGCAGGTTCACCTCTTTCCCCTCTCCAGCTACCCCGAATTGGCTAACCGCTGGGCCCGCCCGGCGGGTGCTGCGGAGTGGTTCGATAGCTATTTGTCCCAAACCCTTTCCCGCCTGCGGGTGTTTTACCAACTCGACAACCTCCTTTGAATATGTCTGAAATCCTGCGCCAGCATCCTGAAGACCGCTACGCGGCCGAACTGGAAGCATTGCAAGCGGCCGACCCTTATCCCAAGCCTCCGCAGTGGCGGCTTTCTCCCTGGGCGGTGCTGCGCTACCTGATGGGGGGCGAGCTGGACAGTGGCTTCGCCATCGAGCCCAAATACATCGGTCCTTCGCGACTGATGGAGGTGGCGATTGCCACCTTGGCTACGGAACGGGCGCTGCTGCTGATCGGGGTGCCGGGAACGGCCAAGACCTGGGTGAGTGAGCACCTGGCGGCGGCGATTGCGGGAGACAGCACCCTGCTGGTGCAAGGCACGGCTGGTACCACGGAGGACACCCTGCGTTATGGCTGGAACTACGCGCAACTGCTGGCCAAAGGCCCCTCGCGGGAGGCACTGGTGCCCGGTCCGGTGCTGCGGGCCATGGAAGGGGGCAAAATCGCCCGCATCGAGGAATTGACGCGCATCCCGCCCGATGTGCAGGACAGCCTGATCACTTTGCTTTCGGAAAAAGCCCTGCCCATTCCCGAGTTGAACACGGAAATTCAGGCGCGCAAGGGCTTCAACGTCATCGCCACCTCGAACGACCGGGACCGGGGCAGCCATGCGTTGTCCAGCGCCTTGCAGCGGCGGTTCAACACGGTGGTGATGCCCTTACCGGCCACGCTGGCCGAGGAGGTACAGATCGTGGAGACCCGGGTCGCCAGCCTGGGGGCTCAATTGGAACTGCCCGTGGAGAAGCCCGCCCGCGAAGAAATCCAGCGGCTGGTGACCATCTTTCGCGAGCTGCGGCAGGGCCAGACCGAAGACGGCCGCACCAAGCTTAAAAGCCCCAGTGCCACGCTTAGCTCAGCCGAAGCCATCGCGGTCGTGACCCAGGCGCTTTCCCTGGCGGCGCACTTCGGGCAAGGAGAGCTGGGCCCTTCCCAGCTAGCGGCTGGCCTCAGCGGGGCCATCATCCGCGAACCCGAGCGGGACCGCCTTGCCTGGCAGGAGTACCTCGAAACCGTCATGCGCAACCGCCCGGGCTGGGAGGACCTGTACCACGCTTGCCGCGATGGGGAATAGGGGAGTAGGGGAATAGGGGTGTAGGGGGATTTGAGGAATAGCGGGAATATCGAATAATGAACAAGGAACAAAGAATAACGAACCTCAACCTCCGTGAAATCCCTCCCGGTTTCTCCGGGATCCAAGATCCGTGCCCTACCCCGGTGTACCGGGGCATCCGAGATCTGTGGTGAAAAAAGGGGCAACCCAAGCGTAGCAGTCCATCCTCCATATTCTATCCTCCATACTCCACACATGCACCAAGTCTTCGGCATCCGGCACCATGGCCCTGGTTCGGCGCGGCACCTACGGATGGCGCTGGCCCAAATGGACCCGGACATGGTGCTGGTGGAAGGGCCGGGGGAGGCGGACAAGCTGCTGCCTTTGCTACAGGAAGCGGACATGAAGCCTCCGGTAGCCCTGCTGGTGTACCGGCCGCAGGCCCTGGATGCGTTTGGGTACTATCCTTTCGCGGAGTTTTCGCCAGAATGGCAGGCGTTTCGTTTTGCGCTGGGACGTCGGTTGCCGGTTCGCTGTATCGACTTGTCGCTGCGTCATTATTGGCCAGACGCAGCTAGGAAGCAAGTAGACAAGACCGCCCCGCCGCGAGAAGACCCCATGTCTACCTTGGCGCGGTTGGCGGGCTTTCCCGATGGGGAGCAATGGTGGGATCAACTCATCGAGCAGGGCCAGGACGAGGAAGATCGTTTTGCGGCGGTCTGTGAGCTGATGGCGGAGGTTCGGGAGGCCCAGGCAGAAGAGCTGCCCCCGGATCCCCACACCTTGCGGCGGGAAGCTTATATGCGTCAAGCCATCCGGGCGGCAGAAAAGGAAGGTTTTTCCCGCATTGCAGTGGTCTGTGGGGCGTACCATGCGCCGGCGCTGCAAGCCTTACCCCCGGCTAAGGAAGACAAAGCCCGTCTGAAAGGCTTGAAAAAGGTAAAAACAACCGCAACCTGGATTCCCTGGACCTATGCCCGGCTGGCCTTCGAGAGTGGCTATGGGGCCGGGGTGCTTTCTCCTGCCTGGTACGAACTGCTTTTCCAGACGCCGCCAGCAGAGGTGCCCGGGCGCTGGCTGGGCCAAGCCGCCCGCCTGCTACGGGAGGCGGGCTTCGATGCCGCTCCCGCCCACGCCATCGAAGCGGTCCGCTTGGCGCATGGCCTGGCCCACCTGAGGGGGCAGCAGCAGCCCCGGTTAGAAGACCTCTACGATGCCATGGCGGCCGTTTACAGCCACGGCAGCGAAGTACCCCTGCAATTGGTTCACCAAGAGCTGATCCTGGGCAGCAAACGCGGGCAGGTCCCGGCCCGCAGCCCTGAGTTTCCCTTACAGGCCGATGTGCGCCAACAGCAGCGCAGCCTCCGCCTCAAACCCAAAGAGGGTGGGGAGCAGGTCGTGACCCTGGACCTACGGGAGGACTTTCACCGGCAAAAGAGCGCCTTTTTGCACCGACTCCGGCTGCTGGAGATCGACTGGGGGCAAGAAAGCCGTCCCGGTCAGAGCTTGGGCACCTTCAAAGAAGTGTGGCAGCTGCGTTGGGAGCCAGAATGCGACATGCAGGTGATCGCGGCTGCCAGCTGGGGCAATACCGTGGAGCAAGCGGCTGAAGCCCGGGTCAAGGCCTTGCTACGCGAAGAGCAGCAGCCTGCGGCACTTTCTTCCTTGCTGGAGCGGGTCCTGTTGTCAAACCTGCCTGGCCTGACCGGGCCCATCGGTCGCCGCCTGAGTGAGCGCATTGCCCTCGACGCCGATACCGAGCACCTGATGGAGGCCCTGCCCCCTCTGGTGAAGATGCTGCGATATGGCGACGTCAGGGGGACGGACCGGGAAACGGTGCAGGGGATCGTGGAAGCCTTGCTGCCCCGGTTATTTTTGGGCTTGCCCGGTGCCTGCACCCAAGTCGACGAACCCTACGGCAACCGGCTCTTTGGGCAGTTGCTGACGGTAAACCTGGCGGTACAGCTGCTGCCAGAGGACCTGGGAGCCAGTGTTGCCTGGACCGAAGTGCTGGACCGCTTGGCCCGGCTTCCGCTGGTCTATCCCCGCATTGCGGGGGGAGCGGCCCGGCTGTCGCTGGACCGTGAAGCCTGGTCAGTAGAGACTGCGAGCATCCAGCTAGGGCGACGCAGTTCGGTAGGGACGCCCGTGGCAGAGACCGCCGCCTGGCTGGAGGGGTTTCTGCATGGCAGTGGCTTGCTGCTGATCCACCAACCGGCCCTCTGGAGCCTCTTGGATGGATGGGTCGGGCAGCTCAGCGAAGGGGATTTTGAGTTGGCATTGCCCCTGCTCAGGCGCGTTTTCAGCCAGTTTTCAGAAGGGGAGCGGCTCGAAATCGCCCGGCTGGTACGGGTAGGCAAGCGGGAGCAGGCAGTGCCAGGCTGGGACGAGGCCCGGGGCCGGGTGGTGTGGCCACTTTTAGCCCAACTCATCGGCAAGCCCGCAGAAGATTAGCAAAAAGGCGGTCTTTTTGCTTATATTGCTTACTAATGTGGAGGGGTATGGGGAGGTAGGGAGTAGGGGGTAAGACCGGGTTGGTATAGGCCTCCATGGCCAGCGGCTTCTCTTTCTCCTTGGGGTAAAAAACAATGAGCAGGCATCAGGGAATGGGTGGATTCCTTCATGCTTAACTACTCTACAGCTGCCAGGTGCGCCGACCTCGACTCGGTACGATTTACGGGGTTTGGGGGCGTATCAAGCCCTTTTTAGGTTACCCGCTTTTCCCTCAATTATTTTTTTCTTATGCATACTTCCCTGTTCAAAATGAGTTGGTGGTTAGGGCTGGTGCTTTTGCTGACCGGCAGTGGATGTCTGACCATCGAAGAGCATTATCGCTTCAAGCGCAATGGATCCGGCTCCATGGAATTTTTGATCGACCTGAGCGAGGCGGCGGCGTTTTTGGGCGAGGACGAGTCTCCGGCAGGCTGGGGCGGGCTTTCCTTGCAAGGGGTAGGCGAGGCGCTGGAAGGCATCGAGGGCATCTCGAAAGTGGAGGTGCAGGACGACAGCCTGAACCAGCGCTACCAGCTCAATTTTGCTTTCAAGCACCTACAGGCCCTCAATCGGGCCTTGACCGTGATTCATTTGCGCCAAACGGAGGGAGAGCCGTTTGCTTTTTTTACCCAAGAAGACAACCAAGTTGTCCGCCATCACCGCATGAACAGCCTGGAGGTCGCAGAGGAGTTTTTGGCCAATGACGCTTCCGGTCAGGTGGCAGATTTGCTGCGAGACATGGATTATCGAGTGTACTACCAATTTCCTAAGCCCATCCAGGTGGCCTATACCGTGGCAGAGGTAGGATTTGTAGGCAAAAGACACAAAGGGCTGCGCCAGGTCACCGATCTGTATACCCTTCTGGAAGAGACCAGCGCCCTTGATGCTTCTATCATCCTGAAGTGAGTTCGGCCCTTAGGGGCATGCAAGGTGCAAGGGGAAATACCCTTGAATTCTCCCGTAACAACTGCTACCTTAACTGAGTTAAGGACTACAAACTTCTGATATGCAAGAAAGTATGGCCGTTTTGCCTTGGAAATTCCGGGCGGATGTAGATTTTGGCCTTTTCTAAGAAGAAAAGGCTGTCTTTTTGCAAGAAAAGCCTGGTTATGGAACCTAAGTATACGTATATCTACTGTAGGTCTCGTATAATATAGTCGGGATAGGTGCTGCGCGCTTACTAAGTAATAGAAAATGAAGGCCGTGTCCTCCCCTACACCCTATGCCCCTATGTCCTTTTATAGAGGATAGGCAGCCTTTTTCAGACCCGCAGTTTTGCGGTTATCTCCTGGAGCGTCCTTTTTACTGAATCATCAACTCATCGTTTTCAACCATGAAATTTCTCTCTTTTTTCCTTGTAGGATGCTGGCTCAGCTTAGGGGCATGGACTGATGTCCGGGCACAATCCTCAGACCTGGACCGGGAATGGGAATACCTTTCTCCACAGGCTTCAGCTACCCCCGGAGATCGCGACCCGAATGCCCACGTGGTCAGGAATGGCGAAACCCTGTACGGGATTGCCCGCCAATACGGCTTGAGCCTAGGGCAGCTGAGAGCCCTCAACCGCCTGGAAGGTGAGGTTATTTACCCCGGTCAACGCCTGGTCGTGGGGAGACCCCAACCGGCTCCGGTTTCAGCTTCGGCTTACGCAGCTACCAATACCTATGAACGAACCGTTGAAGCGGCAACCCCTACGATGTATTCCCGGCGGGCGTTTCCCGACCCCCAATATGCGACTTCTTCTACTTCCACCCGCAGATACGACCGGGCAGTACAGGCCTATGGGCGCAGTGCGGAATCATCTTACCGCAGTGCCCAGCCACCACAACGGGCTGCTACCAACCGGGGGTATTATGCCCAGGCTACGGATGAGCCCGTGCTGAACAGCAGCCCGGCTTACCAGCCCCAGCTGTCACGCGCTGCCACTTATCGCAGGGCTGCTTCTTCCCCGAACTTGCAGGCAAGAGAGCAGCAGGCACGTAGCATGGCCCCCACCAGCGACGGGGCCGCAACTCGCCGCAGCTACTATCAAGTGTCTTCGGGCGATGATATTTTCTCCGTAGCCGATCAATTTGGGGTATCGGTGGACCAACTGCGCGAATGGAACAAGATTGCCCAGGTCGAGCCTGGCAAGGTGATCGTGGTAAACCAGTGGCGGATCGACGAGACCAGTGAAGCGGGTACTCCCAACAACCTCCGGCAGGCGCGGATGCCCGCCACGGAGCCGACAGCTACGCCTACGCAGGTAGGGACCCTGGGGGTCCTCGGACGGCAGTCCCGTAGCCGGGGCATGGAGCCTGCCGATGAAGCCTATGGCGAATATGTAGGCGATTTGGGTGACCTGTGGCAACCGCAGCCTGCGCAGCCCGCCATGAGGAGCCAGGGGACGGCCCGGTCGGCTCCGCTTACCCAGCGAATTTCCCGGGCGGCTGAGCCTGACCTCGACTATTCTCCCCTCGGGCTAGACATGGCAAGGGTGCCTTATCTCGAAGTAAATACGCCGCCCCGTGGGACCAGCAGCCGCTTTTTTGCCCTGCACAGCTACTTGCCGGTGGGCAGTGAGGTGCAGGTCGTGCTGCCCGGACAGCAGGGCGTCTTGACCCTCGATGTAGTAAGTCGCCTGCCGGTAGGCAGTGAGATCGAGCTGGGGCTCTCCTCTGCCGTGGTGCGCCTGATCGAGGCCGCCGGAGGCAGCGAGCGGATTACCCTGGTTTATCCAGAATAATTTTTGCTCCGGAAAATGCTTTCCGAGGGTCCTGAGCCGCCGTGTAATTTTGGGATTGCGCGGCGGCTTAGGTATGTTTGGTTGAGACTGACAGATTTTGAGACTGACAGACATTGAGACTGACAGATATTGAGATGGATAGATTTTTAGAGGCTTAGGGGATTGCGGGCTCAGGTTGCTTAGTGGCTTCTCGTTTTTTACCGCAGAGGTCGCGGATCCTGGATGCCGGTGAAACCGGTAGGTTTCGCAGATCTCGGACCCCGGTCGAAGATGCCGGTAAGCCGGCGAGAAACCGGGGGGGCGCAGAGGTTTTTGCCTAGGAGGGCAGGGAGGTTCGACCTTGCGGTCTCAGGTCGTTTGTCGCTTATCGCTCAGTCGCCTGTCTCTACGAGAATAGGGTTCATCATTCAAGATTCCTTGTTCAATATTTGATATTCCGGTCACGTCCTGAAATAGGTTGACACAAAATCTATTTCAAAATGAGCTGTAAAA
>CAZIVQ010000135.1:0-8063 GCA_964542415.1 uncultured Bacteroidia bacterium
GGGCATCCTAGATTTGCGTGAGAAAAAAAGAGAAGTTATTCTTCGCGCCTTCTAGTGAAAAAACTCCCGGATCTTGGAAAAGAGGCCTTTTTGTTCTTGGGTTGGGGAAGGCTGGAAGTTCCCGGATTGGCGGAGCTTCTCCAGCAGTTTTTTCTCCTCGCTACTAAGGGATTCGGGCGTCCAGACATTTACGTGTACCAGCAGGTTGCCGGCCCCATAGCCGTTGATGTTGGGCAGGCCTTTGCCCCGGAGCCTGAATACTTTGCCGGCCTGGGTACCGGGGTCGATCTTGATACGGACATTTCCGTTGAGGGTGGGCACCTCGACATGGGTTCCCAGAGCGGCATCGGGAAAGCTCACGAAGAGTTCATGGATGAGGTTGTCCCCATCCCGTTCGAAGAGATCGGAAGGTTTTTCCTCGATCTGAATGATGAGGTCTCCGGCGGGGCCGCCCCGCATACCTGCGTGGCCTTTGCCCTTGAGGCTGAGGTTCATGCTTTCAGCTACGCCCGGCGGGATTTTTACCACTACCACATCCTCCTCTTCCACGCGGCCTTTGCCTTCACAAACCTTACAGATTTTGGAGACGATACGGCCTTCCCCTTGACAGGTGGGACAGGTAGACACGACGATCTGCTGGAAAAAGCCCCCTCCAGCTTGCTGCCGGATTTCGCCGGAGCCTTGGCAGGTAGGGCAGGTGGTGAAAGCAGTACCATTTTCTGCGCCGGTACCAGAGCAGGCATCACAGCTGACAAAGCGCGGGATTTTGATTTTTTTCTCTACGCCATTGGCGATCTGCTCCAAGGCGAGGGACATCTTGATGCGGATATCTGACCCGCGCTGTCCCCGGCGACGGCGACGGCCGCCCCCCCCTCCCCCAAAAAAATCGTTGAAGGGGCTTCCTTCGGAGAAGATGTCGCCAAACTGGCTGAAAATATCTTCGAAGCCCCGGGCTTGGTATCCGCCCCCGGCTCCGCCGACGCCAGCATGCCCAAAACGATCGTAAGCTGAGCGCTTTTGGTCATCGCTCAGCACCTCGTAGGCCTCTGCCGCTTCTTTGAATTTATTTTCTGCCGCTTCGTCACCGGGGTTACGGTCGGGGTGATATTTGAGAGCCATCTTGCGATAGGCTTTCTTCAGTTCATCTCCAGAAGCTCCCCGCGCAACCTCCAGCACTTCATAATAATCTCGTTTTGCCATAAGTTTTTTATTCCCCCACGATTACTTTGGAAAAGCGAATCACGCGATCCTTTAATTGATAGCCTTTTTCGACCTCCTCGATTACCTTTCCCTTCTTCTTTTCTTCTTCCACCGGCATGGTGGTGATAGCTTCATGGAAGGACGGGTCGAAGTCTTTTGCTTTGCTTTCGATCGGTTCCAGACCTACTTTCTTGAGCTGCCGTTTCATGCTGCTATCTACCAATTGGATGCCTTCTTTGATAGCTGACAGGTTGTCAGTCTTTTCGATGTCTTCGAGGGTGCGGTCGAAGTTATCGAGGATAGGCAGCAGGGTCTTCAGCAGGTCTTCATTGGCAAAGCGAAGTTGCTGAATGGTTTCTTTTTCTTTTCGCTTGCGAAAATTCTGAAAATCAGCTTGAAGCCGCAGCAGCTGCTCATTGCTGTTTTGGGTTTGGTTGCGGGCATCACGGAGCTGCAGCTGAAGGTGAGCAATGACCTCCATCGCCTCATCAAGCGAACCCGGGCCTTCTCCTCCCTCTTCTTCTTCCTTGTCCGTGGCGGGTTCTTTCTGCTCAGGCTGGGTCTCCGAATCAGAGGCTTCAGCTGCCTCCGCTTCGATTTCGGGAGTTTGAGCAGCCTCTTGGGCTTCCTCCACTTGTGACTGATCCTCTGCCACAGGCTTCTCCACTTTATTCTCTTTCGGGTCTTCTTTCATATCAGTAGGTGGTTTTGACTTTTTCATAAACCAGTTACGTTGCTTTTTCTTTTTCACGCCTTGATAAGGGACAGAATGCATGCCAGTGACAAAATGGCAACCCAAACCTGTACAGTTGGCAGCCTGCCTCAGTGTTCTCGCTTGCGGGTAATGCGGGCTCCCAGGGGATTAAGGCGGTGCTCGATCTGCTGGTACCCCCGGTCGATCTGTTCGATATTGTAAATGCGGGAAGTCCCTTCGGCTGAGAGGGCCGCGATGAGCAGAGCCACTCCCGCCCGAATATCCGGGCTGCTCATGGAGATGGCCTTGAGGGGTTGCTTGCGTCCTAGCCCGATGACCGTGGCCCGGTGGGGGTCACAGAGGATGATCTGCGCGCCCATGTCGATCAATTTGTCCACAAAAAAGAGTCGGCTCTCAAACATCTTCTGGTGGATGAGCACCGAACCCTGACATTGGGTCGCCAGTACCAGAATCACGCTCAGCAAGTCAGGGGTAAAGCCGGGCCAGGGATGATCAGAAACCGAAAGGATGCTGCCATCAATAAAGGTTTCGATTTCGCAGACTTTGCTGGGCAACACATGGATGCTGTCGCCTTCTATTTCGATGCCAACCCCGAGCCGGCGAAAGGTTTCGGGAATGATGCCGAGGTGCTCGACGCCCGCTTCGGCGATGGTGAGCCCCGACTGCGTCATGGCGGCCATGCCAATAAAGCTACCGACCTCAATCATATCAGCCAGCAAGCGATGGGAGGTACCTCCCAGGGCCTCTACCCCTTGGATGATGAGCAGGTTCGAGCCGATGCCCGCAATACGGGCTCCCATCCGGTTGAGCATGAGACAGAGCTGCTGCAGGTAGGGTTCACAGGCCGCGTGGTAAATGGTGGTGGTGCCTTGGGCCAGGGTAGCAGCCATCACCAGGTTGGCGGTGCCGGTCACCGTGGCTTCATCGAGCAGCATGTAGGTGCCCTTGAGCCGGCCGCTGGAGGAGACTTCGAAGATGCCGCTCTGTTCGTGGTAGGCAAATCGAGCCCCAAGCTGCTGAAAGCCCCAAAAGTGCGTGTCGAGGCGGCGGCGGCCGATCTTGTCGCCGCCAGGGCGGGACACATAGGCCTGCCCAAACCGAGCCAAGAGAGGCCCCACCAGCATGATGGACCCCCGCAGAGAGCGTGCTTGTTGCCAGTAAGCTTCGGAGTGAAGGTAGTCGAGGTCTACCTCCCGGGCCTCGAAGGTATACGTCCCAGACGCACCAGGCGTGACCCGCACGCCCATGCTTCGCAGGATATCGATCAACCGGTTGACGTCGACGATGTCCGGGATATGAGAGAGGGTGACCGGTTCGGGGGTCAGCAAGATGGCACAGATTACCTGCAAGGCTTCGTTTTTGGCACCTTGCGGGACGATGGTGCCAGAGAGAGAATGCCCCCCTTCTACTTCAAAATATTCCATGAAAAGTGGTGGCTACGCGGAAAATGACAGGGGCGAAGCCAGCTCTCCCTGCAAACCATGGCTGGGAAGGGGCCGCTCGCCGGAGACAAAACAACAAAGGCCCCGCGAAGGAAACAACCCTGCGTGCAGGCATCCGTTCCGCGAAGCGAAAGAGGAGCGTTTTAGGCCGGATGGGCGCAAAGAGGCGTAATCCGGCCCCAGGCATTTATAAACCGAACACCTGGCATGCCTGGCTTTAAACCAGGAATGACCCACATTCAAAAACCTTTTCCAGACTGCTTGGCGCGCTTTTTAATTGCGGCGGCGGCGCTGTTTGCCTCCCCGGTTGCCGCCTCGGTTGCCTCGCTTACCTCCGCTTCCGCTCCGGCGGCGGTTGTTGGCGCGGCCCCGGCCTCCTTTAGAACTTTTGCTCTGGTTGCTTTGGGGCGGATGAGCCACGGGTTTGGCGATTTCGATCTCTTCGAGGTTGAGGGAAATCTGCCCGTTTGACATGTCGCGGATGTGCTCGGCGATGGCCTTATCAGGCGTATTTTCCCGGTCAATGTTGGCCAGAAACTGCTTCATGATGTTGGCGATCAGGTTGAGGTATTCGGTCTTGGCCGGTCCCTCGGGCATTTCTGCCGCCTTCTGCACCATGTTCTCTACATTCTTGCCGTACTGCCGGTAGCGTGGCTTCACCGCCGGGTAATCCATGCGCTCACCATGGTATTGCGGGCCTTCTTCTATTCTGGCCGGCATGGGATAGGGAGCGTCGATGTCGAAGTCGTAGTCGGAAATCATGAAGAGGTAGTCCCAGAGCTGCTGCTCGTAATCAGAATTCTCTTTGATATCGGGGTCTAGGCAGACCATGATCCGGACAATCTCTTTGGCGATCCGGGTGCGGTCCTCCTTGCTCTCCAATTTTTTGGCAAACTCCACCATGGACTGCACGTTGCGTCCATAGGCACGCAGCCGAAGGGGCGTGTCGGAAACTCTGTATTTCATTTATCAGTAAATACGTTGAAAGCGAAATAAAAACGGCAACCCTGCCCCCTGCTGTATCCCTCAATGCGCCGGAAAGGGACACATTCCAGGCCAAATTCGCAGCGTCAAGAAAATAATAGCTCTAAGAGGGGCACTTCAAAAAAAGATGAATTATACAGGCCATGCCCTACCATATCCGGGGCTCTGTCGGCAGGATCTGTAGGTACTTTCTACAGATCGAAAAGGAAAAAGTAGCTTGTAGGGGAAATATTGCCGTTTGTGGCCTGCAAAATAGGCAAAAATATCCTGAAACGCCAACCGCTCCCAACCAGGCAGCTAAAGCCATCGGCTGTGGCCCGCCTCCCTACCCTTTCTGGAGGATCTGGAGCTTGGCAAAGCGCAAGATCAGCACCTTACGCCCCTGCCCCTCAAATTCGATGGTGGCTTTGCGGTCGCGGCCTTCTCCTTCGATGCTCATCACCTTGCCCCGGCGAAATTTCTGGTGGAGCACCGCCTGCCCGGTGGCAATCTCGGCCGGGTCACTGGGTTCAAAGGAGGGGTCAGCCGAAGGGCGGACGGTAGCCCGGCTCACCGGCGTCAGGTTGCGGCCATTGCCTTTAGCCGGAGGAGCAGTAGGTCGGCGACTGCCCCGCCCGCTGCTCACCTGCCGGGTTTCACGGGCCGTTTTGCGGATATATTGCGGGTCCACTTCAAACAGGAAGCGGCTCGGCTCATTGAACTGCACATTCCCGTAGCGATAGCGCGAGCGGGCATGGGTAAGCGTCAGCCGTTTCTGTGCCCGGGTGATCGCCACGTAAAACAAGCGCCGCTCCTCCTCCAGGTCAGCCGCCGTTTCGGTCATGCTACTGGGAAAAATATTTTCCTCCATCCCCACCAAAAAGATCGAATTGAACTCCAAGCCCTTGGCGGAGTGGATGCTCATCAAGCTCACGTAGTCGTCATTTTCCAACTTTTCATCAGCATCGGTAAAAAGAGAGATGGTCGACAAAAAGCCCTCCAGGCTGAGGTCTTCCACCTCGGGATCGTCGAGGTAGCCCTGGGCCGCGTTGAGCAGTTCCTGTACGTTCTCCCAGCGGGTCAGCTGCTCCTGGTCATTGGGATTGTGCAGGTCTTTGAGAATACCAGATGACTTGGCGATGTACTTGGCGGCCTCGTGGGCATTTTTTTCCTGGGCATAGACCCCAAAGCTCCGGATCAGGGTCACAAAGTCGTTTACCACATTGGAGATACGCGTAGCCAGGCCCGCTTCGGTGATGTGGACCAGCGCGTCCCACAACCCGATGCCCCGGTCTGCGGCAAATACCCGAATTTTTTCCCAGGAAGTCTTCCCGATGCCCCGGGTCGGGTAATTGATCACCCGCTCCAGGGCCTGCTGGTCCTTGGGGTTGATCGCGAGGCGCAGGTAAGCCACCGTGTCCTTGATCTCCTTGCGCTGGTAGAAGGACATGCCCCCAAAAACCTTGCTCGGGATGCTGGCCCGGCGCAATTCTTCCTCAAACGACCGCGACTGTGCGTTGGTGCGATAAAGGATGGCGAAGTCCTTGTTGAAAAAATTCAGCATTTGCTTCTGCTCCCGCAATTCATTTACCACCTTCCGGGCCTCATCCTGATCCGTCTCGGAGGCCAGCAGGTGGATAAATTCTCCCGTCTCGTTGGCGGTAAAGACTTTTTTGGGAATCTGATGCTTGTTGCGGGCAATGACCGAGTTGGCGGCGTTGACGATATTTTGGGTCGAGCGATAATTCTGCTCCAGCTTGATGACCTGGACGTCGGGATAGTCTTTCTGGAAATTGAGTATGTTCTGGATATTGGCACCCCGAAAGGCATAGATGCTCTGGGCATCGTCCCCCACCACGCAGATATTGTGGTGTACCGCCGCCAGCATCTTGGTCAGCAGGTACTGGGCATGATTGGTATCCTGGTACTCATCGATCATGAGGTAGCGGAAGCGGTGCTGATACCGGTGCAACACATCCGGGTGACCGCGAAAGAGCAAGATCGGCTTGAGCAGCAGGTCGTCGAAGTCCATGGCATTGGACTTAAAGAGCTCGACCTCATACTGGGCGTAAAGCTCAGCCACTTTGGCCCCAAAGTCATCGAAGACATGCTCCTGGTATTCTTTAGGCGAAACCATCTTGTTTTTGGCGGAGCTGATATGGTTTTGCACCACCCGGGGCTTGAAGAGCTTGTCGTCCAGGCCCTGGTTTTTGATCAGTTGCTTGATCTGCCGCTGCGAATCGTCGCTGTCGTAGATGGTAAAGCTGCGGGTATAGCCAATTTTTTCGGCCTCAACCCGTAAGATGCGGGAGAAAATGGAGTGAAAGGTCCCCATCACCAGGCTCTTGCCTGCGGGGCCCACCAGTTGGTAGACCCGCTCTTTCATTTCGCGCGCGGCCTTGTTGGTGAAAGTCAGGGCCAGCAATTCCTGCGGTTCGGCCAGCCCCTGCGAAAGGATAAACGCCAGCCGGTAGGTAAGGACCCGGGTTTTGCCGCTGCCTGCTCCCGCAATGACCATATGCGGGCCGTCGAGGCTCATGACTGCCTCTCGCTGGGAATCGTTCAGGTCGTTGAGAAAATCTAAGTTGTCCACGAAATCAAGGGTCAGGTTCAGGGGGAGCGTTCAAGGTACCGCAGCCACGCAACTTGGCCCAAGGATGCAGCAAGCCGCGCGCATATCGCCCAATAAAATTAGCAAACAAATTGCCAAAAGCTAGCTTTTCCCGCAAGACGGGCCTTGGAGCGCTTAGGGCTGGCTTTCGCTAGCTTTGGGATTGACCGCCATGCCTTCCCGCAGCTGCTTAGAGAGCAAGCTGTAGGGCCCGGTGACCACCACGGCTCCGGCTTCTGGGCCCTCTTTGAGCTCAATGTAGGTTCCATCACTGATGCCGGTCTTCACCGGTACCTGGGATACTTTGCCTCCTTCTACGACAAAAACCACTTCCTGGCCCTGAGGGTTTTGACTGTCTTGATTTTGGCGCAAGGTCACCGCCTGAATGGGCACCGCAGGCACGTCCGAGGCTTTGCGGGTAAAAATTTCGACCAAAGCGGTCATGCCCGGACGGAAGGGGCTCTCCTTGGGTCCCAGCTCACTGCGGGTCAGCTGCTTGCCGACATAGGAAGCCGGGTCCACCTGCACCTTCACCTCAAAATTGGTCACCTGATCAGTAGAAGCCATGCCAGCTACTTGGGCCGAGTAGGCAATTTCAGCTACCGTCCCATAAAAGGCTTCTCCCGGAAAGGCGTCGATCTCTACCCGGGCCGAGTCCCCAAGTTTGACATTCACAATGTCATTTTCATTGATCTCCACCACCACCTCCATATTGGAAAGGTTGGCGATTTTGAGAATTTCGGTGCCCGACATCATGTTGGTCCCTACCACCCGCTGCCCGAGTTCCACGTTGAGCAGGGTGATGGTGCCGTCCATGGAAGCATAGATGCGGGTACGGTCAAGGTTTTGACGGGCCTGCCGTAAGCTAGCCTCCGCGCTGCGCACTTGATAGAAGGAAGACTCCACGTTGTATTTGGCCGCTTCCAGCTGGGAGCGGGAGACATTGTAGCTGAGGGTCGTATTCTCCAGCTCCAATTTGGAGACCACTTCGTCTGCAAACAATTCTTGGGTGCGGACCAGGTTCACCGAGTCTTGCAGCAGGGTCGCTTGGGACTGGCTGAGGTTAGCCTTGGCTTGCAGGTAGGCCGCTTGAGCCCGGTTTAGCGAGGCCCTCGCCTGCTCTACCTGGGCT
>CAZIVQ010000136.1:0-8049 GCA_964542415.1 uncultured Bacteroidia bacterium
TGCGGCAAGCAGGGGCAGGGGCCGACAGCCTGTCCCTGCCTGAGCACTGGCATCGGTTCTTGCCAGAGGGGATAAATGGCTTGCGCGTTGAGCAAGTAGCGGTGCAGAGGGGCAAATTCCGCCACTGGAAACCCGAGCTTACCTGGGCCATTCCGGACTGGAGCCTGACCGCCATCGGGCTGCGCGTCGATGAAGAGGTCACGCTCTGGACCCCTGGGCGGATTGGTTTTGCCCGGCAGTGGGACCTGGAGATCCGCCATTGGGAGCAAAACCTGCCCGGTAGGGGTCACCATGTAAAATTGGCGCGCCTGCGGCTCTCAACCCTGGGGGGACTGATGCGGGTAGACTCGCTGCGGCTCACCCCTGATAGCCTGGCGCCTACTGCTTTACAGCTTCGTGGGTACTTGCCCCTGGGGATAGCCTCTGGCCTGGATTGGGAAGCCGCGATGGACGAACAGGACTGGGTGTGGGATCGCCTGCAACTGACCCGGCCACAGGTATGCGTCCTTTCTCTGCCTGACCAAGACCAGGCCAAGCCCATAAAAAACCTGCGCAGCCTGGGCTGGGAAACGGTGGTGGTGCTGGGTGCCCGGCTCGACCTGGCTCCCCGTTTGTTCAATACGGCGGATACGCTCACCATTTCGCAGCTAACCGCCCTGCTCGAAGGCAGTCGCTTCCGCCCTGGAACCGAACGCCCCTGGAACAGCCAGCATTGGCAACTCAGCCTGGAGACAGGCCCCCTCCAATTTGCCAATGGCGATAGCAGCTACCTCCTCCGGGCGGATGGCTTATCCTATTCTTCTCCCCACCAAACCTTTTCTCTTACCAACTTACACCTCAGCCCTCAGCCTAACCACCCCCGTATGCTGCAGGCCAAAGTAGTGGCTGATATTTTCGTTCCCAGGTTGACCCTCGAAGGCCTGGCCCCGCAGGCCCTGCGGCACTTGGAGGGAGAAGTAACCCTCAGCCGGTTGGTCGCTCAGGGGGCGGACATTCGGCTGCTCATCCACCCCAATGACAGCAGTCAGCCAGCCAAGCAACTCACCCTCCCCCCCTGGAAGATCGGGGAAGTGCAGCTCAGGGAAAGCCGCTGGGACCTGCATCAGACCGGCCCCAACCCCTGGCATCATCTGGTGCCCGAGGCCTCCCTTACCCTGGAAGATTTTGCTCCCGATAGCTTGCCCATCATCCGGGAAGACCGCTTTCTGTACGCTCGCCACGCGGAGCTGGCATTGATAGATTGGTCCATTCCGGTAGATGACAGTGTTTTTACCCTGCATGCCCCCAGGATCACCGCCCGGTTTCCGGAGGGGGATATCATGGCCGACTCCCTACAGCTGCTTCCCAATTATCAGATAGCAAGCTTTCTGCTAGAAAAAGGCTACATCCGCGACATCGTCACGGCTAAAACGCGCTATGTGCGGCTTCGGGGCATGGATGCGTATCGTTTTTGGCGCTACCGTTATTTGCACATTGGCCACGCTGAGATACAGGGGTTGAACATGGATGTGCGAAAAAACCGCCGGTTTCCCGTCAAGCCAGATAAAGACCCGCCCACGCCTCATGAGGTGTACCAGGGCTTTCCTTTCACCCTGCAACTCGACAGCCTGGAAATCCATCAGGGCCGGGTCGAATACCGAGAACGGGCGAAGCAAATGGATAAGATAGGCTATTTCCTCCTGACAGACCTGGAGGGGATCATTACCCAGCCAGAGCAAGACACGGTCAAGATGTGGGCTTCAGCCAATTTGATGGATAAATACCCCCTGGAGGCTGATTTCACCTATGCCATCCGCGACCCAGAGCAGTACTATCGCTACCATGCTCAAGCCGGGCGGATGGACCTGCGAGATTTTAATCCGCTGATCGAACCGGCGGCCGAGACGAGGGTAGAAAGCGGCATTGCCTACCAGGCTGAGGTGTGGGTAGAAGCGGATGCCACCCGCAGTAAAGGGAAAATGTACTTTTGGTACGACAGCCTGAAGGTGGAAATGATCAACGAGAAAGGAATCTTCGAGCCGCAGGTACAGCGGCGCGGTCTGATGTCTGTTTTGGCTAACCTCCTTGTGGTCAAATCCAGTAACCCTGGGCGGAAATACCTGCGGGTAGGTCGCATTGACTACCAGCACGAGCAGGAAAAAGGCTTCATCGCCCACTGGGTAAACTCGGTCACCGAAGGGCTCAAGTCGTCAGTGGGCATCAAAGGCAAAAAAGAAAAAGAAGAAAAAGACAAGAGCCAAAGCTGGTTTCAGCGCCTCCGAGGGCCTTGGGCCGAGGATCCAAAGGGGCCGGTGCCGCCCGTCGACCGCTGGATAGACTGACAGGATTTAGCGCCGGAGGATGCGAAACTCCACGCGGCGGTTGCGGGGGCGGGTGCGGGGGTCTTCGTTGCTGGCAATGGGCTGGGAAGACCCGAGGCCCTGGCTTTGGATGCGGCTGGCCGCAATGCCCCGGTCAACCAGGTACTGCCGTACCCGGGCCGCCCGCGCCTGCGAGAGTGCTTGCAGCTCCCGCTCGTCGCCGATGTTGTCGGTATGGCCCAGAATTTCGATGCGCATGGTAGGCAGGGCCTGCATAAGGTTCAACAGGCGGTCGAGCTCGGCATAGGAGCCCGGCAACAGCACATCTTGGGCTCGCTCAAAAAAGACCCGGTCAAGTTGGATGGTCTCCCCGGCCTCGATCGGAGCGAGAAAAAGGTCCCTTTCTGTTTCCCGGTACACGCTGTAACGCCTCAGGTCGAGGGTATCGACGATGGGGAAATAGCCAGGCCGCTGGGCATAGAGCTGGTAGGCTTCGCCAAAAGGCGCATAAAAATCAAAGCGTGCGGCCGGAGGCGGCGCATCGGTCTGCTGTAAGGGGCCTTGCGCCTGTCCCACCTGCTGATAATGCACCGTGGCCCCCAGGGGCTCCCCAGTTTTGCGGTTACGGACGGTTCCACTGACCCTTACCACCGGCAATTCTTTTACATCCAGCGGGATCCGTAGCCCATACAGGTCCCAGTCGCCGGTAGCCGAATCGCTACTGGCGAGGTAAATGTGTCGCCCGTCCGAGCCGGGCACAGGCGTCCAGAAAGCGTCCCAACCGGGACCATTGACCCGGGGGCCGAGGTTTTCGGGTTTGCTCCACTGGGTCCAGGTACTGCTGAGGCGGGTGCTGCGGTAGAGGTCTACCCCGCCATAGCCTGGCAAGCCGCCACTGGCAAAGTAGAGGGTCTTGTTATCCGGCGCGAGGTAGGGGGCAAATTCCAGGGAGTAAGAATTGATGGCGGGGCCGAGGTTGCGGGGGGCGGTCCATTTTCCTTCCTGCAAAAAGCTGACATACAAATCCTGATCCCCGTAGTCGGCGCTGCCATCCATGGAAAAAATCAGGGTTTTGCCATCGGGGCCGAAGCAAAACGTGGCCGGGGTAGCGGGCAGGTAGCCCGGCAGGCGCAGGGATACAGGTGGAAGCCAGCGGCTGTCCTCAAGGCGGCTGTGGGTAAGCCCTGGACCGAGGGGGCTGCCGCTCGGGCCGTAGCGGGAGCAGAGCCAGAGAGAGGCTCCTTTTTCCCCGATAGCCGCCACGGCATTGCGGTCAGAATTGTTGAAGCCTGCGACCGGTTCGGGGGGACCCCACATAGAGTCGCCTTGCACGGCGGCGCGGTAAAGGTCTGCGGCCCAGCCTCGCTCGTGAGGGGCCCGGCTAAACCAAATGATGCCCCGGCGCGGGTGCAGCTGCGGGGCGGTTTCGTGGTGGTCGGGGGTATTGAGGGTGGTGTCGAGGGGCAATTTGCGGGCCTTGAGCAGGCTGCCACTGACGAGGTTCAACTCGGGCGCGGGCGCGTAGATGGCATAGCGATGGAGCTGCGCGGTTTGCTTCCCCTGGAGAAACACCCCCTGGTAGTTGCCTTTCCAGCGAGGAAAGTTCAGGTCAAAGAGTTCCTTGTCATTGATAGAGAAATACAGCTTCCAGCCGCGTTTTTCGACCCGGAGGGTATTCGGCTCCCCCGGGCCTTTCACCTTGCGGTGCCGGTTCCAGTCCGCCAGGACTTCTTCGCGCCCTTGGCTGACTTTCACCACCCGGAAATACCCTTCGGGCCTGACTTCGAAGCGGTAGAGGCGGCTGCCATCGTAGGAAGCGCTCCACACCAGGCCATAGCGGCCATTGAGGCTCCCTGGCGCAGGGGTGAAGGTTGCTTCCAGGGCAAAGGCCCCCTGAGGGCTGAGGTAGGCTTCCCTGACCCAATAGCCCGTTCCTACCGCCGAAGCATGCCCCAGGCTTAGCTTGCCAGCTTCCCAATTTATCGCTAAAGAATCCCCCAGTCCAGCCTGCCAGCCTACGGGAGCACGGGAAAAATCCGTAGCGAAGCGCAAAGGGGGCTGTGCCCCCAGGGACATCCAGCCAAACAACCAGCAGAGGAGCAAGCAGCGTATCATGACCGCTAAGATAAAAGATTTCGGGTAAGGGGATAGGCTTAAGGGATAGGCTATTCTCTCTCTGGTTCTTTGCCCATCATGGCTTTCCCGTGAACCTTTTCCCGGCGCTAATCTGTGATTAGTGCCGACTAAAGCCGGAATTTGTAATTCCTCGCAGGCTAGGGCATGTTAGGGAATTACAAATTCCCCGTTTAGTGCGCGCCAATTCGGAAATTGGCGCGGGAGTAATACTTGGGGCCCACGGCCTACTTTTTTACAGGAAAGCCCTGCTTTGCCCATGAGCAGCAAAGAGCTGAAACCCCTCGCTGCTCATATTCCAGGTGGACCTGTCATCCGGGTGAGCAAGGGCTATGCTGCCCCCTCCCCTACTCTACCTCCTGCAGCAGCAGATAATCGACCTCCAGCTCCATGGTGCCATGGAAAAGGATGCCGATTTCGGTGCCCTTCCACGGTTCATGGGCGCTGGCAAATACCCGGGTTTCATTGAGAAAATACAGCCATTCATTTCCCTGGCGCAGCACGGTCAGCACATTAGGTTCTTTTTTTTTGCCGACAAAAGCACTTGCCGTCCAGGGCTTGATCTCGCTGTACTGGCCCCGCTGTTTTCGCAGAATGGTGTACTTGCCGTTGGTGCTGACGAGAAAGGCAAACCCATCTTGCTGGCTTTTCCCGGCGCCCCAGCTAAGGCCCACCCCCATGTTCTTGGCCCCTTTGGTCTGGGTAAATTTGATTTCGAGCTTGAAATCTTTGCCCGAATCCAGGGAGATGGGTTTCCCGAAGTAGTTGGGGGAGGCTTTGGAGCGGGCTTTGAGGTAGTAAGCCCCCGCCTGAATGCGGGCGGTGAGTTTGCGGGTTTCCTGTTCCTCCCAATTACGGCTATTGGCCTCAAATTCTTCTTGAAACACAATACGTCCCTGAGCAGGCAAAACTGAAGGTAGGATCCCCCCGCCAAGGAGCAAAACCAAACACAGCGAGCGAATGATGGATGGAGACATAGTAGGGTTTCGTCAATGAACATAACCTGAGGTGGTTATTTCTCTTCTTTCAGAAACCATTCCAGATGTGCGAGCAGCACGGCCGTGAGACGAAAAAGGGGGGAATAATCTGTAAGGGCAGGCCGCTCTGCGATGAGGAGCTGCTGTGGCTGCCGGTAAGTGGCAAAGGCCAGCAGGGGAATTTCCAAGGGGGGAGCCTGCGAGCGGCGCGGATCGCGGCGCTGAAGGTAGAGTCGTCCCAAGGTATCGCCTTCAAGGGGAGCAAACGTACGCAGGACGGCGGTATCTCCCAGGCTAAAGAGCCACCATTCAGGGGGCTGTCCGGGGCGTACCCGGCGTTCGAGGTTGAGGTAGGCCTGTCCCAGGCTGGCCCGACCGTGCATGCCCGCCGCATCCCACTCTCCCTGGAGGCGTAGCCGTCCGCCCGGTTCCTGGTAAAACTCCCACACCTGATGGGAAGAGGGGGCATCGGCGATGTTCCCGATGTAGAGTTTGTCGCCGTTAAAAAAGTAGACCTTGACCTGGTCCAGGTAGGGAGTGCCGCGAAAACGCTTTACCTTGGCCTTGCTCCGCACAGGCATTTTGGGCGGGATATCCTGGCCCGCGAGGACCCCCGCGAGCAAGCAAGCGACCCCGCATAGCAACAGGTGCCGCCACCAGTGAGGGGCAAGAAGGAGGCGCTTCATGTCAGCTAGTAAGTTTCGTATTCGTATTCGAGGACTTGACGCTCGCCGGCGGCCACGTCCCGGGCCTGGACTTTGAGCAGCAGGCCACTTTCGGCCCGCTCATAAACCCGCTCATTGAGGCGCTCTCCCTCCATGCTCTGGGTGATCACCTGGGTGAGCAACCCCCGGGCTTCGCGCATGTAGAGGGTAACATACGAGCGCAGGTTTCCCGCCTCGAACGTATCGGTCTGCGTGCGCACCCTGAGGCCTTGGGCGTCATAGGTATGGCGGAGCCGGGTCAGCAGGCTGCCGTTTTCGGTATAAAAGAGGGCTTGTATCAGCTGTCCTTCCGCATCGTAGGTATACTTCACACTAGAATCGGCTTCGCCCCCGGCATCGAAGCACTTGGCGGCAAACAGGGTTCCTTCCAGGTATTCGTACTCCTCCCATTCGGTAAACTGATCTCCCATAAAAGCCTGCTCCCGGGTGAGGTTTCCGGCATCGTCATAGAGGTAAATGTATCCCTCTACGCTATGGGTCCCGTCTTCCCACCACCAGGTCCAAGTCTCTTGGGCCAAGAGCCCAGCCTCGTAGACGTAGGTGATTTCCAAGTCCTTGCGGCCGGAAGCTTCATAGCTGAGGACCTTTTCGGGCATGCCATCGGCATGAAAGTAGGTTTCGCGGGAAAGGTAACGCGCCCCCGTCAGGCTGTCGGCGGTGTAGACCTTGGTGTACTCGGCGGCTTTACGCACTGCTTCGGCGCGGTAAATGGCCGCTTCGGGGTCGGGCACCTGTCCGGGCAGGTCAAGCGGCGATGCCAGGAGGGCAAGCAGGCCCAGGAGCAAAATGGAGAAATAGGTTCGGTTCATAACCATGGGGGCCAAGCCGGAAGTCACCCGTCTAACTCACGGGAAAGCGCTTCGAGGCGGCGACGTTCTTTGTTGCTTAAATTTTTCAGTCCCTTGTCCAGCAAGTGATTCAACTCCTCTTCTTTGCTCGCAAAATCCGGGGCTTTCCGGCTGGGATGCCCGCTGCTTTGGGTAAAAGAAAAGGCTTTGGCGAAGCGTGCGGCATGTTTGGATGCATAACCGGGCACCAACCTCCACTGAGGAAAGTAGACCATCAGGTAAAGAAAGGTAGCGATAGGCAGCATGATGCCCACGATCACCCAAGGATGCTCGGGCACCACCCAAGGAGCGTACAACATGGCGAAGACCAGGCCCACGAGCATGCCCCCGAGGTGGGCTTCGTGACCGATGTTGCCTTTCTGAGAGCGAATGCCATAGAGGGTAAAAAGGGTGTAACCCAGCCCAAAAGCCCAGCCAGGAAAGGACACGGGTAGCAGAATGAAACTCAGTTGCAAATCTGGGTACAGCACGATGGCTGCAAACACCACGGCGCTCACCGCCCCGGAGGCCCCTACGGCCCGGTAGTCTTCATGGTAGCGATGGAGGTACAAGGCCAGCAAGTTGCCGCCGAGCAGGCCCAGCAGGTACAACAGCAGAAAGGCCCCTGCCCCCATGGGACTACCGAGGCCCAGGGTCGGGTCCAGCAGCAAGCCATCGGCTCCGTAGGGCTCTTGCGGATTGCGAGCAATAGGCCGGTCCAGCACCCGGGCAAATGCGTAGAGGGCATACATGTTCAGGATCAGGTGCGTCCAGTTGACGTGCAGGAAGCCGGAGCTGAAAAGGCGAAGGTATTCTTTTCCAAATCGCACCGGCCCCACTTCAAAAGCGAAGCGGTGCAGGAAAGACTGGCTGGCAAAGCCCTGGTAGGAGAAAACCAAGGTCACCAACATCAGTCCCAAGGCCAGGTATTCGATGGGCTGATTCATGAAAAGAAGCTAAAGGTGGCGCAAAGAATGACTTCCCTTTTTGTTTCACGCAAATCTAGTGCTTGCGGCGCAAAGTAATTACCCGATTTAAACGCAGCTATTTTTTCGTAGGACAAGGAAGAAAAGCCGATCCTAGCGAG
>CAZIVQ010000137.1:0-8040 GCA_964542415.1 uncultured Bacteroidia bacterium
AATATATCCGGGCGAAGCCCGCAACCCCAGCGGGGTTGAATATTTGTAGCTCTGGCAGCATAACGATCCCCCGACCCCAGCGGGGTCGCACCTACTCTTCGTGAACTCCGTGGTGAAAAAGGGGTTCTGGGTTTTGGGGAGTGCGCCTCATCTCTCGTGCGGATTTGCCATCCGTACAAACAAGTTTTATCCGTGGGGGAAACGGCCTACCCCTCCACCTTACACCTTACACCCTTACACCTTACACCTCTATCCCTTACTACCCCTTACTCCCCCTTCTTCCGCTTCAACAACTCCCGCAGCGAGTCGAAATCTTTTTTATAAAAAATCCCCATGCCGGTCTCGTAATTGTTGTCGCGGGCAGAAAGGTTCAGGCTTTGGCGATTGAAGACCTCCAGCACCAACTCCGGGGGGCGGGTCCGGTCCTGGCTGCCACTGTTGGGGCGAGGCAAAAGCTTGATGATCACGCTGATGTTTCCGATCGCAAAGTTGGATCGCTGGTCGACCAGGGTGCCATCCCGCTCGATGGTCACCCGGTCGTTGAAAAGCTTGGCCGAGACCAGCAGGCTCACGTCCTGGAAGTTGTTGGTGCCGATGTTCACGCTCACATCGTCGTTGATGGCGCGGGAAAGCCAATAGTTGAGCTGGTTGGAGAGCAGCTCCGACACACTGGTGGTCACCCCAGTACCGGCGGCGTCTTGGCCGAGAAAGCCGCCCGTAGGCGCAAAGCGGTTAAAGACCATCAGGCTGAAGACCTGCTTGTTCAACTCCTGCTCATCGTACTGAATGGTTTTGAGGTAAGAAGCGATCAAGGCCGCATCGCTTTCGTTCAAGCTGGGGATTTCGATCGACAAGCCAATATCAGGCGATAGCAGCGAGCCTTCCATATGCATCAGCACGTTTACCGGTATCCGCACGGAATTTTCTTGCTGCAAGAGGTCTTTGACGTCGGCGTAGAGGGTATAATAAGCCTCCAGGTCCAAAGTCGCGTTGTAAGGATCACCCGTCCAGATAATACGCCCGCCTTGTCGCAGCACAAATTTTTTGTTGAGAATGTTTTGAGCGGTGAAAAGGTAATCTCCCTGCTGGATCCGGTAGTCCCCAAACATGTTGAACTCCCCCTCCTGGTTGATCCGCATGTTGAGGGTTCCTTCGCCCCGGCTGCGGATAATGTCCCCCACCCGTTCATCAAAAATCAAGTCAACCTGGGCCTCCTCCGTGATCACGGCCGTGAGGTTGAGTTCAAAGCCCTTTTGGCCCGTGGATAGCGAGGTACTGCTGGCTTGGTCTTCGCCTACGAAGTGAATAAAACTGGGTCGAGCATCAGACCCCGTTTCGGAAACAGGAATCCGTAGGTAGGTCCCCTTCCCGGAAGTCACGAAAGCCTGCACTTCGAGCTGCTCCAGGTCCCCGGTGATGTCGGCGATACCATTTTTGATAAACACCTGCCCGTAAAACAGCTCATTCTCCCCTTGCTTGAGGTCCATGAGCAGGAAATTTCGCATCTCATCCAGTTGCAGGTCCAGCTCAAAGTCCCGTAAGCCCTGATGCCGGATCACCCCGTGCAAGTCGGCGTGGTTGCGGTTGCGGTCGTAGAGCCGAACCGTAGGAAAATAAATGCGGTTATTATCGAAGCGGATTTCCCCGTCGAAGGTGTAGGCGGTTTTGAAATAATCGATGCCGATTCCCGCCTGGGCAAAGGACCCTGTGCCATTGATCACCAGGTCTTCGAAGCTGCCGGTAATGGAAAATTCATCCAGTCCTACCTGCCCCTTGATGTCATAGAGCTGGGTTTTGACGAAAGGGTAGATGTAATTGAGGGGAAAACCGGCCTCGGAGAGCAGCTGAAAATGGAGCGGAGCCAGGCTGTCGGCCAGGTCGTAATAGCCCTGCAAGCTGAGGGTGGTATCAGCGGCGTCGACCAGGCTGGCGCGTAGCCGCAGCTCCTCATTGGCCTCCACCCAGTTGCTGTTGAGGTGGATGTTGCCAAATACAAAGCCATCCAGGGCAAAGGTATCGATGCGCCCTACCCCTTCCAAGCGCCGCCGGTTCAGCGGGTCCGTCAGGCTTACGTCTATGCTTATCTTGCCCCCAGGGGCGAAAGGCAATTCGACCAGGTCATTGACAAAATTCAAGTCCAGGCGGGAGGCCGAAAAACGCAGCTGGCTGGTCGAATCCTGCGACACTTCTCCCCCCAACCGCAGAAAGCGTTCC
Organism: uncultured Bacteroidia bacterium; assembly: GCA_964542415.1. Classification (GTDB taxonomy): domain Bacteria; phylum Bacteroidota; class Bacteroidia; order J057; family J057; genus CAZIVQ01. Next base: position 2,215 of record CAZIVQ010000137.1, read on the forward strand.
TGGTCGTAGAGCATCAGGTTGCGGATCTTCAGCTCTTCTCCCTTGAAAATGATCGAATCGCCCTCGCTCACCCGCAAGGTATCGCCGCGCACCATCACCAGCGAAGTGACCGGGTCGACATAGGAGCGCACCGCGCCCTCCGGAGCAAAAAAAGTGTATAGCTTCACCTGCAAACGGTTGTCGATGCCGGTCTGCCGGGCCACCAGGTCGCTTTCAAACGCATTGTTGAGGCCCGATACATCCAGCCCCAGGCTTTCGACCGCAAATTGCCGCCCCACCCGCAGGCTGTCAGCCAGGATCCCCCCGGCTACCACGAGCTGGTTGGCGTAGGTGCTCTTGATCAGGTTGAGGTCGGCGGTGACCTGCTTTAGGCTCACCTCGCCGTAGCGCAAGGAGTCCAGCCCCAGCCCCAGCTCGGCCTGCGCGCTTTGACCGAAGCTCAGGGCCCCCTCAAAGAAGCTGCCCGTCGCCAGCTGCAACGGCAGCCGGAAAAACTCCAGCAGCTGATTGGCGCTGTCTTGCACCAGCAAGCCGATTTTCAGGTCCAAGTCCAGGCTGTCCCGGGGCTTTTGTTCGTAGTAGGCCTGGATGAGGCTATCGTTGTTGGTCAAAAACAAGCGCGCTTCTTTCACCAGGTCTTTCCCTAGCTGAGCTACCTTTTGATAGGAAAAATCGCCGGCCACGTCGGCATTGAGGACGCTGCTCTTGAGCACCAGGTGTTTGCCCAAGACGCTGTCGACCTCGGCCTCGAAACGCAGGTCCGGCATACGAAACCTGAGGCTGTCTGCCGCCCGCTCGAAGCGGGTGCCTGTCAAGTTTACCGTGCCTTGCAACGCATCGAGGGAGTCGCCCTGCAAGGCAATATCCAACCGGGAGCTGACCCGCACCGGTTCTTGGTAGAAGCCATAGGTAGCTAGGTTGAGCTGCCGCACCAAGCCCTCCACACGGTAAACAGCGGGGGAGCCAGCCAGGTCGAAGTCGACCTGCACATCGGCATAGCCTTCCCGGTCGGCACCCCAAAGGCGGCCCGCCAGCTGCTGCTTGGCCACCGCCACATTGCCGTAGAGCGAGTCGACGGCGTAGCCGAAGAGGTCAGAGTCGACGATGGAAGCGTCGAGCCGGAGGTTGAGCGACTCCAGGTCGTCGCCCTGGCCCATGACCTTGCCTTTGAAGTTGAGGTTAGAAGAAGGGCGGCGCTGATCAAGCCCCAAGGCATTGAGGTTGAGTTTACGGGTGGTGACATCCCCTTCGTAGCGAATCAACGGCACCAGGGGCGGCAGCTGCATGTGGAGGATGGCGGCAATTTCCCCCAGGGAAGAACGGGTGCGCATGTCCACCTGAAAATCGCGGTAGCCGCCCCAGTAGCGGCCCTGAAGGTTGAGCTCCTTGAGGCGGTCGAGCACTGGCGGCAGGCCGATGTCCGGCAGCAAAAGCTTCAGCTCCCGAGCCGACAAGGTCGCCTGCTGGATGCGCAGGTCCAGCCGGGCCCGGTCCGGATCGGCCGGGAAATCGAGCCGCAACACCCCAGTCAGCTGGGTCTCATCGAGGTAAGTCAGCCGCATTTCTTCTGCCTGCAAGTGGTTGAACGTACCGAAGACCTTGCCCCCCAAGCCGATGACGCCCACCACCGGCAGGGGATCGGCCGTGAAGTAGTTGATCAGGTCCATGTCCAGGCGGCTCTCGTCGAACACGCCACGAAAATAGGTATCGCCCCCTGCAATAAACAAGCTGCCCAGCTCCTCGTCGGGCAGCTCCAGCGAGCCGCGCAGCCAGGTATTGCCGCTGCGCAGCGAAAGGTCCTCCACCTCGATGTAAGGTTTGGGCTTGCTCCAGCCAGCCTCACGGTGGCGAGAGGCCGTATCGGCGACGATAGAGGCGCTAAGGTGATCTATTTCCAGGCCCGAATAGCGCTCTTCGAAGCTCAGCCGCGCCAGTTGCAGGTTCAGCCGGCCGCTGAGGTCGAGCAGGAAGGAGGCATTGACTTCCAGGCTGTCGAGCTGAAGGTGAGCAAAATTAAGGCGATGCCAGCTGGCTTGGGCAAAGTTTGCTTGGGTTGAGTCGACATAGGAAAAAGCCCCGCCTTTTACTTCTACCGCCGCAAGGTCGAGCAACAGCAAAGGGGGCAGCTTGTTGGTGTCGCGGGGCGCTTGCGGCAACAGCAGGTCGAGGTTCAGGCTGGAATCGGCCCGGCGCCGCAAGTTGAAGACCGGGTTGAGCAGCTCGACGCCCTGTACGGCCAGGGTGTGTACCTGATTCCGGTTCAACACAAAACGCCAGAGCGGAAAACTCAGCGCATTGACCCGCAGGGCATCGACCCGGATCATCTCCAGCGAGTCGGTATCGCGGATCACCACCCCCTGCAAAATGGCTTTGGCCGGCAAAGCAAAGTCGACCCCGGCCAGCTGCACCTCGGTCCCCAGTTCCCGCTCCAATACCCAGCGGGTTTGCTCCACCAGCCAGGTCTGCACCACGGGCATGCGCACCAGCATACCGGCCAGCACCGTCAGCAGCAGCAGGCTAGCCACGGTCAGCAGAAAGAAGCGGGTCAATATGCGGAGGAGTCGACGGATGGTTTCAGGTTTTTAACCACAGAGGACACAAAGAAATTTCACGAAGGTCACGGAGCTTTATTACCAATAACGTGAGTTCGGAGTTTTTGTCACTGATTATCAACTGATTACAATGTCATTTCGAGCCCGCCTATAGGCGGCAGCGAGAAATCTTGCCTTTCCTGTCAGCCATATCGCCTAAGATTTCTCCCTGTGGTCGAAATGACAGGCTTTTAAAAGCCGGGAAACTCCGAACTCACGTTACCAATACTCAATTTTTTCAAATATAACTGACTGGGCGCAGGGCTAGGCGGCTTTACCGGTTTTTTTGGAAAAATAAGTTGGCAGAAACATCTGGGCCCGCTGGGTAGTTCGGGGCGGGAGAATGTTGACCCTGCCTCTCTCATTTCTCATCTCTCCTCTCTATCCTCTCTTTATCCTCTCTTTATCCTCTCTTCAAAGGGCAAAAGCAGGGGCTTTGATAGCCCTGACAGCGTGGGAACCCTGATCCCTGAACCATGAACCCTGACCTTTGGAAACATGCCGAAGCCTGGTACCAGCAACGCGGCTGGCAGGCCTTTCCCTTTCAACGGGAAGTAGCCGAGGCGGTTTTGGCAGGGGAAAGCGGCCTGCTCAACGCGCCTACCGGTAGCGGTAAAACCTATGCCTTGTGGATTCCCCTGCTGCTCGATTTCATCCGACAACATCCCCAAGACTTTGCGAAGCAGAAAAAGAACGGCCTGCAGGTGCTTTGGATTACGCCCCTGCGGGCCCTGGCTAAAGACATCTGCCAAGCCAACCAGGCGGCTTGCGACGAGATGGGATTGACCTGGCGGGTGGAAATCCGCACCGGCGACACCTCTTCTTCGCAGAAAGCCAAGCAGAAACGGTCCATGCCCGAAGGACTGGTCACTACCCCCGAGAGCCTCCACGTGCTTTTTTCTGCCAAAAACCACCGCCAGCTCTTCCAGAACCTCCAGGCGGTGGTGGTGGACGAATGGCACGAGCTGCTCGGCACCAAGCGCGGGGTGCAGACCGAGCTGGGCCTGGCCCACTTGCGACAAATTAACCCCCAGCTGAAAGTCTGGGGCATCTCCGCCACCATCGGCAACCTCGACGAAGCCATGCAGGTGTTGCTGGGCAAAAAAGCCGCCCAGGTTCCCCACCGTCTGGTGCGGGCTGGCTTCAAGAAGGTCATTGAGGTGGCATCGCTGCTGCCGGAGACGGTGGAAAAATTTCCCTGGGCGGGCCACCTCGGCACCAACATGGTCGAGCAGGTGCTGCCCATCATCGAGCAGAGCCAGAGCACGCTGGTTTTCACCAACACCCGTTCGCAATGCGAGCTTTGGTACCAGGCGCTGCTCGCCGCCAACCCCGACCTCGCGGGCCTGATGGCCATGCACCACGGCTCCATCGACGCCAAAATCCGGGATTGGGTAGAAAATGCCCTGCACGAGGGGCAGCTCAAGGTGGTGGTCTGCACCTCTAGCCTCGACCTGGGGGTGGACTTCCGCCCGGTGGAGACCATCATGCAGGTAGGCGGGCCCAAGGGGGTGGCGCGCTTCATCCAGCGGGCGGGTCGCTCGGGTCACCAACCCGGTGCCACCAGCCGCATCCACTTCGTGCCCACCCACTCACTGGAACTGCTGGAAGCCGCCGCTTTGCGGCAGGCGGTGGAGACCGATCAGCTCGAAGCCCGTACCCCCATCCGCCGACCCTACGACGTGCTGTTGCAGTACCTGATGACCTTGGCCGTGGCCGATGGGCTGAAGGCAGAAACTGTCTTCGCCGAACTGCGACAGACCTTTGCTTACCAAGACCTCACGGCCCGCGAATTTCGCTGGGCCCTGCAATTTCTCACCCACGGGGGCCCCTCCCTGCGGGCCTACGACGAGTACCAGAAGCTGGTGCAGGAGGCCGACGGCTTGTACCGGCCCGCCAACAAAAAGATCGCCATGCAGCACCGGCTGTCCATCGGCACCATCGTCAGCGACCTCAACCTCAAGATCAAGTACCTCAAAGGCGGCCGCATTGGCACCATCGAAGAAAGCTTCATCTCCCAGGTCAAGCCGGGCGATGTGTTCTGGTTTGCCGGGCGCAACCTGGAGCTGGTGCGCATCCGCAACAACGAGGTACTGGTCAAGCGCTCGAAGAAAAAAACGGGCAAAGTACCCCGCTGGATGGGCAGCCGCATGCCGCTCAGTTCGCAGATGGCCGAGTTACTACGAGGCAAGCTCGACGCCTACCTCGCCGGCAACCGCGACGACATTGAGCTGGTGCGCCTGGAGCCGATGCTGGAGCTGCAAAAGCGGCGCTCGGCCATTCCCCAGCGCGACCAATGCCTGATGGAGTACATCGAAAGCCGGGAGGGGCACCACCTCTTCATCTATCCCTTCGAAGGACGGGTGGTCCACGAGATCATGGGGACGCTGGTTGCCTACCGCATTGCGAAGCTGACGCCCATCAGCTTCTCCATCGCCATGAACGACTACGGCTTCGAACTGCTGTCGGACCAGGAAATCCCCATCGAGGAAGCGCTGGAGGCGGGCCTCTTCTCGCCCGAAGGCCTGGCGAAGGACCTCACCACCAGCATCAATGAGACGGAGATGGCGGTGCGTCGTTTCCGGGAGATCGCGGCCATCTCGGGCCTGGTGTTCAAGGGCTATCCCGGCCGGGGCATGCCCAGCCGGCATTTGCAGGCCTCGACGGGGCTGCTCTTCAAGGTCTTTCAAGACCACGACCCGGACAACCTGCTGCTGAAGCAGGCCTATGCCGAGGTGATCGAGCAGCAACTCGACGGCAACCGCCTGCACACCGCCCTGGAACGCCTCAGCAGCAAGCAGCAGCTGTTTACCCGCCCAGCCAAGTTCACGCCCTTCTGCTTTCCCATCATGGTGGACCGGCTGCGCGAGCGCCTCAGTTCGGAGAAGCTGATTGATCGGGTGGTGAGGATGCAGGTGCAGTTGGAGAGGTGAGGGGGGGCCTCCTTCCGAGGCTTTGACGAGGCGAGTTTATATTTGGTTGACCAGTCAATCTCCTGGATCGCAGCCCGCCGACAAAATTTACCCTACATCGGCATCGAGCGCGACCCGCAGCACTTCTAAAGATGCCTGTAACCGCGCCTACCAGGAAATGCTTTACCTAAGGCCCTCTCTATGGGGTAATGATGAGTAGCATGGTCTGAGGGATGATGTGGGGGATGATAAGGGAATGTGGTGCGGGGTTTGGATATTTGGCGAAGATGGGGTAGATTGCAGGGGATATAAGGGAGACAGGG
>CAZIVQ010000138.1:0-8022 GCA_964542415.1 uncultured Bacteroidia bacterium
CGGAAACTGCCCCAGGGTCATGTAGGCTACATTGAGCAGCCACTGTGCCCCCAGGTCGCCAGGATATTGCCGCAAAAGCTGCTCCAGCAGGTCTATGGCCGCCTGACTGCCCTCCGGCAACTGATGCACGCCCCTTCCCTGAATCGGCAGCAGGCACGATTCGCTGCTGTGGTTGAGCTGACAATTTTCCTCTTCCCCCAGGCGCAGGTAGGCGGTAGCCAAGCGATAGGGCACATCTTGCTCTTGTCCCGGCTGCAAACCCGGAATGATCCCGTGGGTTTGGTAAATCTCCCATAGCTTCTCCAGCAGTTCAATGGCTTCCCGGTTACGACCAGCGTAGAGTAAACTGATGGCTCGCCGATAGAAAAGCGGCGTACTTTCCCCTGCCTGAGCCTGCCTGAGCAGCGAGTCAATCTGGACAAGTTGGGCCGTATTGGCGTATAGGTTTTGGGGAGCATAAAACGCCCGGTAAGCCGCCGGTAAGTTGGCTACCTGCACAGCCTGCTCGGACTCAGGTTCAACTGAAGCGCTACAGCTTATCCCCAACACCATCAGGAAAAGTCCTCCGTAAAACAGCAACGAGTTGGTGACCATGACCAGTTTGAACGAATGTGAAAAAAGGGCTGCTTCCCAATGTGGAAACAGCCCTGTTAAATTACGTCAAAATATCGCTAGTAACCGGGGTTTTGGTTGTTCTCAGTGAGGTTGACGTTGTTATCAAGTTCACCCTGCGGAATCGGTAGCAAGCTATGCTTGGGCAGACTCAGCAACGGATGTACCGCGCCAACCGTCTCCTGCAACAAGTCACGACGGAGCAAGTCACGGTAGCGAATCTGCTCGCCACTAAACTCTACGCGGCGCTCCTGCATGAGGGCGTCGATAAACTCCTGGGGGCTACCAAAGTCGCCTACGGTGTACTCATCCAATCCAGCACGGGTGCGCACTTGATTCACTTTACCTATAGCTTCAGCCGTTACCCCTTCAGTTTCAGCAATGGCCTCAGCGTGGCTCAGCAGGACCTCAGCATACCGAATCACGCGGAAGTTGATGCCAGATTGCTGGTTAACTTCTTGGAACAACTTGTAGTAGTTCTGATACTTTTTCCAGCTAGGCAGGTCATCTGGGGTGGTATTCGATTCCCCAGCCGGGGGCGGACAATCATTCGGGGTGTAGACGAGGTTCTGGCCGTTGTTGAAAGTGTCGCATGGCGAATAAAAACTGGCCCCAAAGCGCACGTCACCTTCCTCAAAAGCGTTGAGAAGCGCTTGAGAAGGCACTACGTTGCGCCAGGCCCGCATGCCATACTCCTGACCGCGGAACGTCACTTCATTGATCCCACCGGCGTCACCGCCCCAGCGATTACCCCCACCAAAGGCGAGCGTAAAGTTTACTTCAAAGATCGACTCATCATTATGCTCGGTTTCTTCCAGGAAGTTGTCCAGGTAGTTAGGCACCAACATGTAACCCGCGTTGTTGGCTTCAAAACTTGCATAAGCAGCCTTTGCGTTATTGTAAAAAGAGGCATTGTTTTCAAAACCAGCTCGGAAAAGCCACACACGACCTTCCAAAGCGTAAGCAGCTCCACGCGTAGCCCGACCGGCGTCAGAATCAGAATAGCTCTCCGGTAAGTTGGCCTGAGCAAACTCCAAATCCTGCACAATCAACTCATATACTTCAGCCGAAGCAGAGCGTGGTAGGCCTTCGACTTCCTTAGCTATTGTAGTATGCAAGGGTACATCTCCCCACATACTTACCAGCTCGAAGTACATCAAGGCACGCAAAAAGCGAGCTTCACCCAGCAAGCGGTTGCGCTTTTCATCTGACAACCCTTCAATGTTCCGGTCGGGATTCCCCACATTTTCAATAACCAGGTTGGATCGCTGAATACCGCGGTAGGCATCAGTCCAAAAAAGGCCGACCAAGCTGTTGGTTGCATCAAAGGATCGGTTCCACAAGGCAACCCGCTGTCCTTCCAATGAACCCAGTCCAAAGACTTCGTCCGAGAGGAGATCATGAAGGAAGAAATACTCCCGGCGCCACAACCCGCCGGACTGCAGGTTGGCGTAAATCGCAACGACTCCCGCCTCGGCCTGGGCTTCGGTAGAGTAGAACGTCTCAGCCGATAGCTGATTCGGGTTTACCAGATCCAATCTCTCCTCATCACAAGCAGTGATGGAGAAGAAAAAGATCGTGATAAACATCAAAAGATACTTTTTCATAGTAGTCAATAATTTATAATGAAAAGCCCCTATTCGAGGTGATTGTTTGAAAAAATGGTTCAACTACCCTTTTGGTGGTCGGGGCTGGATTACGCCTCTTTCCATCCCTTCAATCCGGAAATCCGGCCCAGCTACGCTGTTGTCGCTTTCAAACGCTACGGACTCCACTGGTTTCGTGGTTGAACCAAAAAAGTTAGAAACTAGCTTGTACCCCTATCATGAAGGTTCGCGCCTGTGGATACTGACCAAAGTCAAGCCCGAGGCCCGTGTTGGCGTCCAGCCCTTGCCGGGTACCGATTTCGGGATCAAGCCCGGTGTAGTTGGTAATCGTGAAAAGGTTCTGCGAAGCCACATACACATTGACCCGGCTGGCCCAGTTGAGGGCACTGGTGTCGAAGTTGTAACCCAAACGAACCAACTTGGCCCGGAGGTAATCCCCTCGCTCCAAAAAGCGGGTAGAAGCACGGGTATTCCGGTTCGGGTCACCAGTGACTCCACGAGGAATCTGGGTTTCGGTATTCTCCGGAGTCCAGCGATCCAGGACGGCTACCCCAGCATTGAATACCCGGGTCATCCCTTCCAGTTCGTAGCGGTTGGTGTTGTAGATGTAGTTACCGCCTTGGCCCTGGAAGAAAATATTGAAGGTGAAGTTCTTGTAGCGGAAATCACCGTTCAGGCCATAGAGGTAGGTCGGCTGGGCGTTCCCCAGGTTGGTACGGTCATTGGCATCGATGATGCCATCAGGACCCGTAGGATCTCCATTCTCGTCTGGCGGGCCAGCAATGTCGCGGAACTTGATGTCGCCCGGCTGAGCCGCGCTTTGGGTCGGAATCCCTTCCCGTAGTACCAGGGTACCGGTGCCATCGTCAACAAAATCATCGCCCTGGAAGAGGCGATCTACTTGCCAGCCAAAAAAGTGATAGAGGGGCTCGCCTTCTACGGTCCGCTTGAGCGGGTCACCTTCGTAAACACGCTCGAACAACGGGTTCCCTTGTCCCAGGCTGGTTACTTCGTTGGTCTGCGTGGCGAAGTTGGCATTGATTGAGTAAGAGAAGTCCTTAGTAGGATCTGAGGCATACCCGAGGGTAAACTCTACCCCATTAGAGCGAACTTCTCCGGTATTGATCCGAGGCGAGCCAGAGAAACCATGCGAAGGCGGCAGGTTTACCGACAGAAGCATGTCCCGGGTCTGGTTGTCGTAGTACTCAGCCGTAAAGGTAAACTGGTCATTCATGAAGCCGAGGTCAATCCCGATATTCAGCATCTGCTGAGCCTCCCAGGCGATGTTCGGGTTGGCAAAGTTGGTAATCGCTCCCCCGGCAGCCAGGGCCTCAAAGCCATAGTTGAAGTTCAGGTTAACCGTAGGTTGGAACTCATAGCGCTGCGGGGCAGCATTGTTACCCGTTCTTCCCCAGCTTCCTCGCACCTTCAAGGTGCTTAGCAGGTTCTGCCCAGCCATGAAGGCTTCCTCGTGAATGTTCCAGCCCGCAGAAATCGAGGGAAACACCCCAAACTTATTGGCCGGTCCAAAGCGCGAATACCCATCCCGGCGTACTACGGCCTGGAAAAGGTAGCGGTTAGCGTAGCTATAGTTTAACCGGGCAAACTGCGACTGAATTTCGTCCTCATTGGTGAAGCCGTTCACGTTGTCGTTGCTGAAAGAGTTCAGGGTAAGTAGGTTGCTGGCTACAAAATTCTGGCCCTCACCTTGCGTATTGCGAATACGGAAATACTGCCATTCATATCCCAAGAGCACATTCAGGCTGTGGTCCCCGAAGTCCCGGTCAAAATTAAGGGTGGTGGTAGACAACGGACTGAAAAAGTCGCTTCGATCCTGGTTCAGGTCAGCGAACCCCTGCCCGTGGAAGTCGCCATCCTGGAAAGCCGGGGTGAAGGTCATGCCAAAGCCATAAGCCATGTCAACCCCCAAAGTCTGCCGCAGGTTCAGCCCTTCGATGATTTCCAATTCCACATATACATTTCCCAGTAGTTTCAGGGTTTCGTTGAAATCCAGCGGCAAGCTTTGGTTACGCACCGGATTTTCCGCATCATTGTTGTCCACCTGATCGGGCCCCTTAAAAGTTTCTCCGTCTTCTTGGTAGACAGGCATGTAGGGAGCAGCCTTGATGGCGTGCTCAATGATGGAGCGGTTTTGACCCCCGTTGCGCTCATTATTCCGGCGAGAATAAGCCAGGTTCAGGCGCTGTCCAAACTTGACTTTCCCAAACTTAAAGTTGGTGTTGGTCCGGAAAGAATAGCGCTCAAAGTCAGTACCGATAATAATCCCCTGCTGGTTCAGATACCCCCCAGATACGTAGTAGTCTGAATTGGCACTCCCTCCAGATACGGAAACGTTGTAATCCTGAATGGGCGCAGTCTGGAAGACTTCGTCCATGTAGTCGATGTTATTGTTGGTATTGACCAACCCACTACCATCCAGAAAGGCAGGATCGCTGAAACGCGGCGGTACCGGCAAGCCAGCATTCTGCTGGATATCTGTCGCATAGTCGATGTACTGCTCGGTGTTTAGCAGGTCAAACGTATTGGGCGTGCTTTGCACCCCATAGTAAGCATCGAACTTGACTTGAGGCTTACCCGCTTTCCCTTTTTTGGTGGTGATAAAGACGACCCCACCAGAAGCGCGAGAACCGTAGATAGCCGTAGCCGAAGCATCTTTGGCGATGTCAATCGACTCAATGTCCTCGGGGTTGATTTCATTCAGCCCGCCGGCAGGCACCCCATCAATAACGTAAAGGGGGCCATTGGCACCGACTGTGTTTACCCCCCGGATGCGAATGGTCGCCCCGCGGCCCGGCGAGCCATTGTTGATCACCGTTACCCCAGCGGCGCGGCCTTGCAGGGCTTGCTCAGCGCTCACGACCGGCAGGGCAGAGATTTCTTCCGCGCTTACCTTGGTGATGGCATTGGTCACCTGCGAGCGACCTTGGGTCCCGTAGCCGATCACGACCACTTCGTCGGTCGTGCTCACTGACTCAGACATTTCGACGTTGATAAAATCGCGGTTGTTCACCGGTACCTGCTGAGACTCATAGCCGATGTAAGAGATCAGCAGCACATCCTCCCCACTGGCTTGGATGGTAAATTCTCCTTGGTCGTCGGTGAGTACGCCCCGGCTGGTCCCCTGCACCAGCACGCTGGCGCTGGGGAGCGGCCCCCCTGAAGCGGGGTCTATTACTTTCCCCCTGACCTGGGACTGGGCCCAAGCTTCCTGTAGAAACAGAAAGGGAAGCAATAGCATGAGTAGTAGGGTTGTCCGTTTTAATTGCATAAATAGTAGTGTTTTAGGGTAGGAATTGGGTTGAGAAAGTTTGGTAGGTTCTTCCCTAAGGCAGTCCCATATTCGAAGAACTTAAAATAAAAATTGCTTTCCCGTCCCTAAGCTTTGTGGTTTACTGCAAAGACGCTGGAGAGAGGAAATTCCCCCAAAGGAACCGGGAATTTTTTTTCGAAAAATTCCAGCAAAATTCTCTGACTTGCTTCACCGACACGAGCAAATGCCAATCATGTCACCTGCTCTTACCCTCGGCTTTGGAACTGATAAAAAAACGCAAGCCTCGCCCTAATGCGTTGCCCACCTTTATGGTCTGCCACCTGGGTACTAGCTCAGTGCTTCACCATGCGATTGATAAACAATCATTTATCCTCCTACTCAACCATACTGCTCCATCCTGCCTCCCCCCTGCCGACTGCTTGCAAGACACCCAAACGGTAAGCCAGAGCGATTCAAGGCATGGTTTACTTATCTTTTTCTTTTCTTTGGACTGAAGAGCAAATTTGACTAGCTTTTTGTGCCAAACTCAACCTTCTCCTTGTTATGAATCCCTTCCGCTGGCTGCTTGCATTCCTGCTGCTACTGGCGCTGCCTGCCTGCAACCCGCCTGCGGGGCAACCCGGCCTACCTCGCCCCAACTTTGTCCTCATCCAGCTCGACGACCTGGGCTGGGACGACCTCGCCCTCCACGGCAATCCCTACCTGCGTACCCCTACTCTGGACCGGCTGGGTCAGCAATCGGTGCAGTTTGACCAGTTCTACGTCAACCCCGTCTGCGCGCCTACGCGCGCCAGCCTGCTCACCGGCCGCCATTTTCTCAAAACCGGCGTCTCTCACGTCCATGGCGGCAAGGATTACCTCCACCTTTCCGAGCGCACCATCGCTGAAGTCCTGGTCAGCCACGGTTACGCCACCGGCATCTGGGGCAAATGGCATAGCGGCCACGGCCCCGGCTACGAGCCTTGGGACCGCGGCTTCCAAGAAGCCTACATGGCCCATCTGTACCAGCATCGCGACCCAGAAGGCCTGCTCAACGGCGAAGCAGTCTCCTTCCCCGGCCGCTGGTCTTCGCAGGTCATCACCGACTATGCCCTCGATTTTATGGCCCGAAACCGGGACAGTAGCTTCTTCGCCTACCTCTCCTTTCTTACCTGCCACGGCAAGCTTGATGCCCCCGACAGCCTCATCACCCGCTATCAGGCTCAGGGCCTTTCGCCCAAGCTCTCCACCCTCTACGCCATGATCGACCTGCTAGACCAACAACTGGCCCGGCTTTTTGTCGGCATGAGCGAGCTGGGACTGGACGAAAATACGGTAGTGCTCTTCCTCAGTGACAACGGCCCTGCGGTCAATAATGCGGAGTTAAATGAAGCTGACCGGGCTATTCGCTACGTCAATGGCTACCAGGGCCACAAGGGCAACCTTTGGGAAAATGGCGTCAAATCGCCCCTCTTCGTCCGCTGGACCGGCACCCTGGCACCCCACCCCTGTGCGGCCCTGGCCGATGTGACCGACCTCTTCCCTACCCTACTGGACTTGGCTGAGATCGACCTGCCGACAGACCAAAAGCCCCTGGATGGCCGCAGCCTGCGCCCCCTCTTATTCGGCGAAGCTCAACAGCGGGCGGAAAAACGGACTTTTGACTACGCTAATCCCGGCTGGCCCCCCTCCGACCAGCCCTGGACACCTCAAGGGGTAAAAAACGAGTACCGACCCCTTTTACCCGACACCCTCGACTACCGCCGCCAAATCCTCTCTGCCCGGCAGCAAAACTTCAAACTTATGCTCAACGTGGCCAGCTACGACTCCACCCCACCCCTGATCCGCGACCGGGTGCTAATCGACCTTGCCACCGATCCCAAGGAGCAGCAGAATGTGCTAGAACAATACCCGGCCGTAGCGGCGGAATTAGAAACTGAACTGGCAAGCTGGTTTGGAGAAGTGAAAGGCATTCCCTACGCTTTTGGCGGGCCGGTTTTTCAGCTAGCAGAAAAGGAGCAAAGCCTGCCAGTATCAGGAGCCGTAGCCCTAAGTCCAGAGCTGAAAAAGACCTTCGCCTGGGTAGAAGGCTGGACCGCTGCCGGAGCCAGCGCTATCCTGAAACTCAACCTACAGCGACCCGGTCCCTATCAGGTTCATCTGAAACTCAGCCAGACCGGTGGCCAGACCAGTCAGTGGGAAGTGGAAGCTGCCGGGCAAACCCTTTCAGGCCAGGGGGAGAAAATCATCGAACTGGGCAGCTTGGATCTCCCCGTCGGGGAAATGGAGTTGCACATCCGCTGTTTAGAACCCCTGCCGGAGTCGGTGCGGCTGGAAAAATTGGAGTTGAGGGCGTTTTGAGGGTTGAATGCTGGGGGGCAGGGTCTCGGTTTTGACGCCGAAAGCGCGAAGGGGGCAGTAAACAGTTTTCAGTGTACAGTTTTCAGTGTACAGTTTTCAGTGTACAGTTTTCAGTGTACAGTTTTCAGAGAGCAGTTTTCAGTGTATAGTTGCGCTACGCGCTCCCTGTTC
>CAZIVQ010000139.1:0-8007 GCA_964542415.1 uncultured Bacteroidia bacterium
CTGCGAACAAGATCTCTGCGCAAAATCGGGAGGTTATTTTTCTCGCGTTACTAAGTCCAACCAAAAAAACAGTCAGATTACACCAAAGGTACAATCTGACTGCTTGACTAAAAAATGAGGGCGAGCTCCGTTCCTTACATTGCTCCATCTTCGGCAGCCTCCAGGGTGACTGTCCGGGTTTCGCTGTTAAAGGGGCCGGGAATGAGGTTCCCCTCGGCGTCGATCAATTCGAGCTTGACGGTCAGTTCACCAGGCTCCAACCCCTTGATCACGTAGGGCTGCCATTTGTCCAGCATGAACTCGCTTCCGTTGATGGTCGCCCGGACTTTGTTGCCATCGGGGGAAAGCTCCACGTTGAAAATAAAGAAATCAAGCAGCAGGTTTTCGATGTCTTTGCCGGTGTAGGTACCTTTGGGACGGCTGTAGAAAAGGTGCGGGGCGGTAAAATCGGCCTGCTCATATTCTCCGTCGCCGACTTGATACTGTTGTAGCACGTAGGAGGTGACCTCCGGGCCCATATTTTTCACGCTCTCGTGGTAGGAGCGGGCCAGAAAAGCAAGCACCACATGGTTGCCGGGCTTGGAGAGCTTATCGGTGGTAGGGGTAGGCTCATAGTGCGCTTCATAGGGCCTGTTGTCGACAATGAGGTGAATGTGCTGGCCTTTGCCAGAATTGGCCAAAGGCAAGGGCTTGGGGTCTGTTTGTACCCCCAGCTCATAGTTTTCTACCCCAAAATCGAAGGTGTAGGTGCCGTCATCATGCGGAGTGGCTTCATTCAGTACCAGCGATGCCTCGGCGTAGGCCGGAGAGCCGCTAGGCAGGGGTTCTACCGAAATGACAGTGCTGTCTTCAGCCGCTTCTTTACTGGCAGGACAACCAGTAAGCCACAGTCCGGTCAATAAAATGAGGAGGTAGGAAATGGATCGTAGCATAGGATGGAAATTTGGTTCGAAATAAACGTGATGGCTGATGGCAAAGGAAGTTAATTCGCCTCATTACAACATAAAGGGAACAGATGTAGGTAAATTAGTTGAGAGAATTTTCTCCTTTCAAATCTTAATTTAATTAAACTCATCCGCTTGCAGAATGTTTGCTTTTTTCGGAGTAGATGCAGGGCTCACAGGGCGAAATAGTGGCGTAAAAATTCGGCATGCATAGGGAATTATTCGTATATTAAGTATCATTCCCTCTTGAAAATCACATGCTATGAAACATCTCAACCACATTCTTTGTCCAGTTGACTTTTCGGAAAATTCTTACGCTGCCATTGAGAAAGCGAGCTTTCTGGCGCAGCTTTTCCAAGCCGACCTTACCCTGCTTCATGTTTTGAGTGTGCTCCCCCGGTCTTTCGGGGTGGTATGGGGGCGGGACCGCCAAAGCGAGGCCGACGTGGCGGAGGCCACCGAAAAGGCCCGCGCCTTGCTAAGGGCAGCCAAGCAAAAGTATGTGCCCTATGCCGTGACCTGTAAATCCAGCATTCGGGTCGGGAAAGTCTCTGAAGAAATCCTCCAGGAGTCTGAAGCTCTCGGCAGTGACCTGATCGTGATGGCCATGCATGGCGCCAAGTTGAGCGAAGCCTCGCTTACTACCAAGGTCATCAGCCATTCTGCCCGGCCAGTGCTCACCTATTACGCTTCTAAGGCCGAAGGGGAAGAAAGCCGCAAAGGCTTCCGCCGCATCCTGATCCCGGTCGATCCGGTAGTGGGCATCTCCGAGCTGAGCCAATTTGTGGCCCAGTACCTTTCGCTCATGAGCCCCGAAGTGCTGCTGCTGACCATCTTGAACCCCGAAGCAGCTCCACAGCGGGTCGATCAGGCCAAGCGCTACCTCGAAACCCAGGCCCGGGTCTTCACTCAAGCCGGCTTGCGCCGGGTACGCTCCAAGGTCATGCTGGGCGAACTGCCTGCCGAGCACATCAACCGCATCGCGGTTGCCGAAGGCTGTGACCTCATCATGATGAATACCCACGACAAAAAAGACCGCCCCAAGGCCCCTTTGGGTACCGTCGCCCAGAACGTCGTGAAGTCCACCCACCTGCCGCTTTTTACCCTGCGGCCAGGGAGTTTGGTGGCGCGGTAAGGCAGTCGAACGTGTAGGATAATTTTCAAACAAAAAAAGCCCTGGGTCGCGCATCATGCAGCAACCCGGGGCCCTTTATTTTTCTTTTCTACCCGCTATTCTTCATGGGTCCATTTGATGTTGCATCCACTAGGCGAGGTAGAAATGGTTTCAGGCATGTTGCCAGCCAGTACCTGGTCCAGGGCTGCCTTTAGGTAGGGATGCTCCACCATGTCAGGGTCGAGCGGGTTGTCGTCGATTTTTCCCTGGTACACGATTTCGAAGCCTTTATCCTTTGGCAACAACAAAAAAGCCTCGGGGTTTTTGGTGGCTCCAAAGGCCTTGGCCACCGCCTGTTCCTCGTCTTTCAGGTAGGGAAAAGGGTAGGAGGTGATCTGGCGCATGACCGCCGACTCATCGCGTTGGCTCATGGTGGCGTCATTGGCATTGATGGCCAAGACAGCTACGCCTTGAGGAGCGTATTCCTCATAGAGCTGGGTAAGCCGCTCTTCGTATTGGGTAGCCCAGCTACAGTGGGAGCTGGTGAAGACAACGACCACGGCTTTTTTAGTGACAAAATCACTGAGGGAAACAGGATTCCCCTCCTCATTGCTGAGGGTAAAATCTGCGAGTACCGGGGCTTCTTCGGCTTGTCCGGCAAGGGGCTGCCACCCGAAAGCGCAGGCAAAAAACAAGATGATCAGGCGGTTTTGAAATGAGTTCATAGAGGTCTGATTTGGAGATCCATCTATTTAGACAACGGGACCGGTTAGGGGTCACAAGACGGCAAAAAGGCTGGAGGGGAGGTAGGTTGCTTGCTCAGAGCGGCCGGTCCCGACACATAGGCTTCGGAGGGCTGCTATCGAGGGGTTTCTGTCGAATCCGGCTGGCTGAGGACGAAAAGGGGACGGATTCCAGGCCTGGCAGCCCTAATGGGGTTATACGTAAAAGAAGCAGCTGAGGGTCAGAGAGAAGAGAAAAGGCCAGGGAGCGATATAGAGGCGAGCAAGCAGCAATCTTAGCCAATATACAACGCTTCCGAGGGCAGACGTGGTATATTTTCTCCCAGGATCAAGCGCAAGGAGGCACGGTCTCGGAGTCGCTTACCCGGGAATGGCAGGCGTAGGTGAGGATAAAATCGGGTTGGAGGCGGTAATGAACGCGGTATGTTTTAGCACGTTCATTTTTGATGACCGTGGCGGGCAGTGATCCTTCAGAGGAAAAAGAAAAGCCAGAAAAGTCCAGGGCAATGTTGTGCTTAAAGGCTACGCCCTGCCCGTAGAGTTTATAGAGGGTCTCTTTGGCGCTCCAGATGAGCAGAAACAACTCGGGGCTGTCGTGGGCCTCATAGTAAGCCAATTCGTCGTCGCCCATGAAGAGGAAGCGGGTGCGGGGGTTGCGGGCCCGGGCCCGGTACTCGATGTCGACCCCAACTTCGTAGCGGGCTGAGGCAATGGCAGCGGCGTATTGGGTAGAATGGGTCAGGGAAATGTGGTGGTCATGGTTGGAAAGGTAAGGCTTCCCATTGGCCGCAGAAAGCGACTCTACGCGTTCGTGGTTGGCAATTTTGAGCAGCTCTTTCATGCACAGGCGGCTAGAAAGCCATTCGAGCCGACGCTGCGGGTGTACGATTTCGGCCAAGCGGGACCATTCATTTTCATAGAGCTTGACCCGCTCCAGAAAAAACATCTCGTCTTCTTCTATCTTCCACATTCCCAGGCTGACGTCTGGTAGTTTGCTATCCAGGTGGATAAAAGGCATGGCAATTGAGCATCTCGTGAATGGCAGTCTGAAGATAGGAAATAAAAGCCTAGGGTTCAACAAATAAAAGGGCCGCGCCCAGCGAGAAGCTGGGCGCGGCCCGTAGGCAGGGAGGCGGAAGCGCCCTAATTGTTGATGAAAGTGGCCTGCTCTTGACGTTCGAGGTAGCGGTTGGCTTCGTCGATGGTGACCCGCACCCCGTCTACATAAGGCACCACCCAAGCGTCGTTCATGCCCATTTTTTGCAGCTCATCGCGGAACTGACCGGCTTCGTCGTAGGCGCGAAAGGATCCGATCACGTACTTATTAAATCCCTCGGCCCGCTCTGTAAGAAAATCGCCGGAATTCTCGGGCGTTTTCTCCATTTCATAAAACACATAGGCCCCGATCTGTACGCGGTAGACCAATCCAGTCTGCACCCCGGCATCGTTTACCTTTTTCTGGGCTTGGTAAGCTTTTTCCAGCTTTTCCTTTTGGCTACGCTGGGCTTGCAGTTCCCCTTCCATCTGGATCAACGCCCAGCGGAGGCTGTCGACCAACTCAGAATTTTCTGAAGAACCTGACTGCGCCATCAGCTCTTTGTTGCGCTTTTTCAGGTCGCGAATCTGGTCCTGGAAGTTCTCAAACTCCGCTTTCAATGAAAGTGGGTTCTTTTTGTACATCTTAGCTTTGTCCTTCCAGAACTTTTCCTCTTCCCGGGACACTTGCCCGATAGCGGCCGTCTGCAAAAGCATCAAAGCTAAAAGACCAATCATGGAAGTTACGAAAAACCGCATGGTATACTTTTCTTAATGGGTAGCAATAAAAGGGTAAACACTGCCGGAATTTCCCGGCTGGGAGCGCTTCTTCTGGGGGTTGATTTCCAGTAAATGAAGGTATCAAAATTAGGCTGAAGACCGAAATGTTACGCCAAAAGAAACAACGAGGCAGAGGTAAGAATATTCTAGCCTTTGAAAAATTTGGCAACCTCCTATTACATTCAACGAATTTGCTGCAAGGACCGTGCCTTTTTTTCCAACTTCCTGGCGGAGACAGGTTGAAGGCCTAAAAAAGTTGGTTGGAAGGGCAAATATGGGGTAGAAAAAACCGCCAGCCAACCGCTCAATCCCTGGGATTTTGGTTGGAATTGGCCTCGCTAGCCCTTATTTTTACCGTGTTAGGAAAGTTTCTTAGCAACGTCACACATTATACCTTCAAAAAAGTTTCAACCCATGTCAAAAGTAACTGTCGTAGGGGCAGGTAACGTAGGGGCCACCTGTGCCGAGTGCATCGCCCGCGCCGAAGTTTGCAACGAGGTCGTCCTCGTCGATATCAAAGAAAACCTGGCCGAAGGCAAAGCCCTCGACCAATGGCAAACCGCCCCGGTTAATTATTTCGACACCCGCATCACGGGCTCTACCAACGACTACAGCAAAACCGCTGGCTCTAGCGTGGTGGTCATCACCTCCGGTATCCCCCGGAAGCCGGGCATGAGCCGTGATGACCTCATCGCCACCAACGCTGGGATCGTCAAGTCGGTGACCGAAAGCGTCATCAAGCACTCGCCCGATGCCATCATCATCGTGGTGTCCAATCCTTTGGACGTCATGACCTATCAGGCCTACCTCACCGCCAACAAGCCCTCCACCAAGGTCATGGGCATGGCTGGGGTGCTCGATACCGCCCGCTACCGCGCCTTCTTGGCTGAGGCCCTCGACGTATCGCCCAAAGACATCCAAGCGGTCCTCATGGGGGGCCACGGCGACACCATGGTGCCCCTGCCTCGCTACACCACGGTAGCAGGCATCCCCGTCACCGAAATGATGGCCGAAGCTGAGCTCGAAGCTATTGTCACCCGCACCAAGAAGGGGGGAGGAGAAATCGTCCAGTTGCTCGGGACCTCTGCTTGGTACGCACCCGGCGCAGCCGCAGCCCAAATGGTCGAAGCCATCATGAAGGACTCCAAACGCATCTTCCCGGCCTGCGCCTTCCTCACCGGCGAATACGGCATCAATGACCTCTACCTCGGCGTGCCGGTCAAGCTCGGCCGCAACGGCATCGAAGAGATCATCGAACTTAAGCTTAACGCTGACGAGAAAAAGCTCCTTACCGAATCGGCCAAGTCCGTACGCGAGGTGGTGGGCGTGCTGGATAAGCTGTAGGAGAGAAGAAAATGGGGAAATGGGGGATAAAGCAGTAGGCTAGATGCCTGTTTCCTGAAAAAAAGGCGGCTAACTCAGGTCGAGTTAGCCGCCTTTGCTTTTGACGCCGCCCAGCAGCGCCCTACATTCTACCATCCATACTCCATACTCTATCATCCATACTCCATACGCTAGAAACTAAACAGCGCCGTCATGTCGCGGCCTTCGACATAGAAGAGCAGCACCACCAGCACCACGCTGATCACGAGGCCAAGGGCGGCTTTGCCGAGGTCGCTGAAGAGCATGAGGCTGAGCTGCCGGTCGGGCTTGGGGCCAAGGCGCATGCGCATAGCCAGTTCGCGGCCGGCCAGGATGCCGAGGAAGACCCAAGTGGTGCTCATGGGCAGCTTGGCGTCCCAGAGGCCGAGGATATTTTGCTTGAAAATGAGCAGCACAATGCCGTAGAAGAGGTCGATGAAGGTAGCCGAGCGGATGTCGGCGGTGTTGGATTTGGCCCGGACAATGTTCTGGATGGTCCCTCCTTTTTGGTAGAAGATGAAGGCCAGGAGGCTGAGAAGAATGGCCAGAGAGACGAAAAATAGCTCGGGGCTGAGGGTTTCGGGATTACCGAGGTAGACGTAAATGTTGGCCAGATCTTGGCTGAGCCATTGGCTCCAGAGGAAGCCTGTGGAGAGCCATTGTGCGGCGGTCCAGAAGCGGGTATTGGTCCAGAGGCCTTTTTGGTCGCCTTCGAGGTCGGTTTTGAGGAACACTTTCTCCAGGCCCGCGCTCAACGCCACATACATCAGCCAAGCAAAGACAAAGGCGACGGCGTAGCCAAAGAGCGACTTGTTGAGCATGCCGGGCAGGCTGCCCGAGGAGAAAAAGGTGAGGACGAGGAAAGTGGTGCTCACCGGAATGCCCAAGCGGGTGATGAACAGCAAGATCAGCGGCGGCAAGAGGTACCAGAAGGTAAAGTTTCGCTCCACCGGCACCCGTGCGGCCGCATCGGCGGCCACGGCCCCACTGGCGTCGATGAATTTGCCTGCGTCGTTGACCTGATAGACGATTTTGTCCAGGCGGTCAAAGGCCACATCGTTGCCGCCCAGCCATTCGCCCCAGCCAAAATAGCCGAGGATCAGGATGAACGCCATGATGCCTCCGGCATAGAGCCAAAGACCCCACCAGGGGAGCTTGTTTTCGTTGGAAGTAAGGAAAGTCCCTAAGGTCTGGATGACGTCATTCCCTACTACAGAGTATGATGCCAGGGTGAAACCGGCCAACATGATGAAGAAGTCCATCGGGGAAAGGGTGATGAGATTGAGTTTTGCAGCAAGCTACCAGCACCCCTGCACATATCCAAGTCCCCCAAGTTTTGCTCACATCTCTTTAACAAGAGCTTTACATTTACCTAACATCGGTCGGCGGGCTGCTGGGTTTTTGTGGCATGCAATCGACGCTGGCAGGGCAAAAGCAGGGATTTTGACAGCCCTGCCAGCGTGGGGGGCTGTACCGTGGCTTTCCAATCAAAGATCCGCCTTCGGAGGAGCCGCGGTCAAGATTTTGTGGCATGCAGGTAACGCTGTCAGGGCAAAAGCAGGACGGGTGAGTAGCCCTGACAGCGTGGGGGAATGCAGAAAAACCTCGTAGGTTCGCCGCCTTGGGGCGGCGGAAACCTACGAGGTTGGGGAGGGTGGCAAAAGTTTTAAAATTGGCAGCGAACGCCCGTTAGGATTTTAAGGGGGTTAATTTATGCGGAAAAGTTTGGCATTATTCCCAATGCTTCCCATTTTTACTTTCCAACTCAGGGACACGATATGTTTCGACTACGCCTATTTCTATCCTACCTACCGGCTTTGCTATAAGCCTGGCGTTTCATCTATCGTTTTCTCTCCTGCAATCCCCCCTGCGTTGATCTTTTGCAAATCTTTTCCGCTTTTCTGATTCATTCTTAACCCCCAGGTTATGAGCCACCGAGTATTTGTATTTGACACCACCTTGCGCGACGGCGAACAAGTGCCTGGCTGCCAGCTGAACACCCTCGAAAAAATAGAAATTGCCCGCGAGC
>CAZIVQ010000140.1:0-7988 GCA_964542415.1 uncultured Bacteroidia bacterium
GGGTAAAGCGGCTCTTTTTTCACCACTAAGAAGGTAAGGGCACTGAGTTCCACTGAGGTTGGGTCTCTTAGTGCTTCTTAGTGCCCTGAGTGCCTAAGTGGTAAAAGAGCAGACTTGACAACGGCTGCTGCGTACCGCCGAAATCTTTGTTTATTAGCAGAGAAACGCCGAACTCACATTGAGAAGGAGAAAATAGCGCAAAAGCTCCCCAAAAATCCAGGTTTTTGCGCAAATTTGTAACCCTGATTACCTGCCTGGTATAGGGCTAGCAGGGCCTTTACCTACTTATTCTGATTCATGCGCGATTATTTCGGTTCTGCTTTGCTCACTGACCTGTACCAGCTTACCATGGCCTATGGGTATTGGAAACATGGATTGGCCGATACCCAGGCGGCCTTTCATCTCCATTTTCGTACCCCGCCTTTCGAGGGCGGCTACGCCATCGCGTGTGGGTTGGAGCCGGTAATGGCATTTTTGAATGCGTTTTCCTTTGAAGAGGCAGACCTCCAGTACCTTTCTACCCTGCGCGGCAACGATGAGCAACCTCTTTTCGAAGTAGCCTTTCTCGAGTACCTGCGTTCCCTCTCCTTCAGTTGTAATGTCTATGGTATCCCAGAAGGGACGCCCGTGTTTGGCATGGAGCCCCTGCTGCGGGTGGAAGGCCCGCTGCTGCAATGCCAGCTACTCGAAACGCCTCTGCTCAACCTGATCAATTTTCCCACCTTGATAGCGACCAAGGCTGCCCGTATTTACGAGGCCGCCCAAGGAGCCCCCGTCCTGGAGTTTGGCCTGCGAAGGGCTCAGGGAGTCGACGGGGGCTTGGCCGCCAGCCGGGCAGCGTATATCGGAGGCTGTGCCGCCACCTCCAATGTCCTGGCCGGGCGGGAATATGACATCCCCGTCAAAGGGACCCACGCCCACAGTTGGGTCATGGCTTTTGCCGAGGAACAGGCCGCTTTTCAGGCCTATGCCCAGGCCCTGCCCAACAATTGCATCTTCCTGGTCGACACCTATGACTCGCTCGGCGGTACCGATCGGGCTATCTCCGTCGCCACCCAACTCCGGGCAGAAGGACACGAAATGGTGGGCATCCGGCTCGACTCCGGGGACCTGAACGACCTCAGTCGCCAAGCCCGTAAAAAGCTGGATGGGGCGGGTTTTCCCGAAGCCAAGATCGTTGCCAGCAACGACCTCGACGAGTTCCGCATAGAGCACTTACAACAACGAGGCAGCCAGATCGACATTTGGGGGGTAGGGACCCGGCTGGTAACGGCCTTTGACCAGCCTGCCCTAGGAGGGGTGTACAAGCTTTCGGCTATTCAAAATGAAGCGGGCGAATGGCAGGACCGCATCAAGCTCTCCGAGCAAGAAATCAAGGTGTCTTTGCCAGGGCGGCAAACCCTCTGGCGCTACCGCCGCGAGGACCTTTTCGTGGCTGATGTCATCGCCTCTGAAGAGCAGGCTCCCCATGACCTGGCCCAGGTGGAGAGCTTCACGGGCATGAAAATCTCCCTGGAAGGGTGCAGCGTGGAGCCGGTCATGGTGCCTGTCTTTGAGCGGGGGCGGCAGGTGTATTTGCCCCCGGACATCCATGCCAGCCGGAGCCGCACCCTTGAAATGCTGCCGCTGCTACCTGTCGGGGTACGCCGCTTTGCGGGGGCTGCCTCCTTCCCCGTAGGATTAGAGCCGGGGTTGGCAGCGCGCAAAAAAGCCGCGATCCGGGCCGCCAAAGCCCAAAAAGACTGATCTACCCCTGTAACCGGCGATACACCCACATGCCCCCCAACATGCCCAGGCTGGCTACGAAAAACACCAGCAACCCCCACCCGATCATCGCATATGGGTTGGAAGGTAGGTCCAGGGGGCGCTGGTCCCCGTAGGCGACGACCCCTGCCCAATAAAAAGGCGGGTAATTCTTTTTTTCAGCAAATTCCAGCTTGGCCCGGTGCAGCGCCTGGTCTTTGGTATTGCCTTCTTTGAGGTAATCGTAGTACCGTTCGCTCAATTCTTTGCTGAGGGCATCGTCTACTTGCCAGAGGGTCATGAGGATGCTACGGGCCCCCGCATGCGAGAACCCCCAGGCCAAGCTGGCCATCCCTTCCCCTTCATAGTAGCGCCCCATCCCCGTTTCACAGCCACTGAGAAATACCAGGTCGGACTTCAACTGTAGGCTCATCAGGTCCGCCAGGTAGAGCCCACTGACCCCCTTGGCGACCTGCTGAGCGGACACGACAGAATCGCCTTCTCCATAAAAAGCAATAAAAGACCGGAGGGGCTCTTCGTCGTCTACCCAGGCATGGCTGCTCAGGTGAAGGATGCGGTATTGGTCGGCTAGCTCCATAAATCGCTCCACCGTAGCTTCTTTCCCCAGCAGCTTCTGGCCACCCAGCATCTGATGAATCGCTTGGGCCTCATCTTGGTTATATTTCAGCGGGCCAAGGCTTTGCCGAAGCTGCCTTTGCCCCCCCCTGCCGTCCGCTGTTTGGGGAGGGAAAGAAGGGGCTACCGCCAGGAAGGTTCTGGCTGGCGCTTCGGATTCAGGCTGGTTTTGTTGCAGGTCCCATAAGGTGGCCGAATAGGTGTAGGAAATAAGGTGCTGCTGCAGGAGGTAGGACGGGAGCTCGCGTTCAGCCGCTTCAGCTGTCAGCAGGGCCTCAAAGGGAAGGTAGCTCAAGATCCCGTGCGGAATGATCAGCAAGCGCGAGGGCAGCAGCGGCGCCACCGGCTCGACCAGGACCTGGTAAAGAGCCCAGCTAGCCTGCTGGTAGCGGGCCTCATTTTGGCTGAAATGCTGGCCTTTTTCCAGGTAATAATCGCAAATACCAGCCCGGAATTCCCGCACCCACTGCTGCAACGCTACCGGCAGCGGCTGGGTGTGCATGAGCAGGGTGTCTTGCCTGACCAAAAATATAAACAGCTTTTCCTGCCCGATGAAGTAGGAAAGCATGGCCCTTTCAGACCCCAAGCTAGCTTGTAAGCGGGAAAGATTCAGGACCGGCAGGTCGTATCGCCAGCGGTAATAGGATGGGTATTGCTCCTCGCTGATCTGCTTGAGCGAATCGCAGGCCTGATGAACCACGATCAGTTCTTCTTCCAACGAGTCCCGCAAAGGCGATGACTCGCCTTCCATTTTCAGGTAAAACAAGGCCGTCTCCAGGCTAGCTTTTTGTTGCAAAAGCGCTTGGTCCCGCTGCTGAAAGCGGGGGGGTACTTGCGGAAAACTCCGGCTGCCGCTTCGTTGCAGGGCCTCCAGCAGCAAAAGGGCTCGGTTGCGTTCGACTTGCTTAAAGGCTTCTCGCTCCCATTGGGGGTCCTGAAAAACCTCGGCAGCCAGGGTCATCGCCTGTATGCTGCCCTGAGAAATCTCCTCAAATTGTTGTTGTATCTGCCGCTTGGAGTCGTCAAAAGCCAGGTTTTCGCGTAGCTGCTGGTACAAATGCCGGGTAAGCTCATACTGGTGCAAGCTATAAATCAGAAAATTTTCATCCCCAGAGCGCTGATACTGAAGCAAGTGGATACTGGCCCGCTCCAGGAGGATGGTTGCCAGCAGCGAAGGGGACAGGCTTTCTTCCAGGTCCTCCGGTTGCAGGTCATAGGGGTCTTTCCCCGGTATCAACATGGCCAGCAGCTGGTTGTAGCGGGCGAGCGCCTTATCGGTTTTTCCCTCACGGGCGAGGCTTTGGGCGTAGGCCTGCGCCAAAAAGGCTTGCTCCAGGCGCTGTTCGCCCGTCTCTCCTACCAGCAAAGCCTGGGCTTGCCGGAGGTAGGCCTGGGCTTCAGCTTGCTGCCCATGCTCACTGGCTAACCGGGCCAGAAAATAGTAAGAAGAAGATAGCTTGGTGGAGTCTACCTCAGGGAATTGCAGCAAGAAATCCCGGGCCAGTAAGAAATATTTCCGGGCCGAATCAGCCTTTCCGGCTTCGAGGAAAAAGCTCCCCATGTTCTCTCGCAGGTGCCAAAGGTTGGCATGGTTAGGGGGGTACAGCGAGTCCGCTTCCCGGAGAGAAGCAAAGGCCTCCTCCGGTTCATTGAGGGTCCAGGAAATCCGTCCCAGCTTCTGGAGCATATTGGCCCTGGCCACTCCTTGTCCCAAGTGTGGCAGGGCTTGGCGACAAAACCGCTCGGCCCGCAGCGGGTCCCCGCTCCCATGGTAGACCGAGGCAAGACGAGTGTAATAGTAGGCACGCAACTGCGAAGCTTCGGGCTCGGGCACCTCCTGCAGCAGGGCAGGAACGCGCTCGAAGGCGTCGAGGGCCGCCTCAAAATCCCCGTCCCGGGATTCGCATAAGCCCATATTTAGCAAATTTTTGGCCTGAAGCTCGGCCATGCCTGGCAGGGTCTTTTCCAAAAACGCCTGGTTTTGGGTCAACAGGTGGCGGGCCTGGGCCCGGTCATTTTCGACGATGTATTGCTGGGCCAATTGAATGCGGGCAGTGGCCAATGCCTGAGGCGAAAGGTCCGGCAGGGAATCGGCCAGAAAATAGGCCCGCTCCAGCGCCATCAAAGGGGAATATTTTCCTTGTACCTGCCCGCCCAGGTACCCCAAGAGGGTCCAGCCCTGCACGTGGTCATCGGCAGGCAGCCAACGGCCACATCGGGGCAAGGATGCTGCCCATATCTGATAAGACCGGCCGAAATCATTTTTTTTGAAGTACCAACAGGCTTGGGTAAACCAAAAGGAAGCGGCCAATGAATCACATTGATCAGCCAGCTGAAAATGCCCTCCAAGCCGGTTAAGAAGAAGCTCCGCCGGCGCGAGGCTGTCAATTTCTACGTAAGCTCGGGCCAGGTGCAAGCTGTCAGAAAGGCTATGCCCCTCTCTGGCAGAAAGCGAGGCCACCACCAACGTCCAGTCTTGGGGAGCCCTTTTTGCCGGGGCGGAGAGACCTGCGGCCTCGGAGGCCTTCTCAGGGTTGCATCCGGAAAGGGTCGCCAGCAAAAAGGCAAGCAGCCCGGCCAACCAAAAAGACCTACGTGGGGGGTTGATCTGCATGAAAGCAAATTTAAGTGGGGATGGAGGAGACGAGCGAACGAAAGGGGTAAGAAAACGGCCGCACGCCAAGAGAAGGTCCGGGTTCGGGCGCAAGTACTAGCAAGCCTTTAGCAAGGCGGAAAACCGATCGCTTGGGTCTCCGCATATTGACAGACAAAAGCGGCTTCACATTCTCCCTGCCCCGATGTATATTTGAAGATGATGTCCGGGAAGCAGAAGCCTTCCTCGATCAGGCGCTTCCCGCCTGGGGAACCGTTAAAGATCTCGATGACATGGAACTTCAGCCTGCCCTGCTATGATTAACAACCGTATCCGCCTTCCGGTAACCATCGATGACCTCTACGGAGGATTTGTCGTGATGAATGGCCTGTTGCGCCTGGAGAAAGACTCCCTGATCGTCGAATACCAAACCAAGGACAACATTCTGGGGGGCGTGTTCAAGTCACAACCCAAAGAAGCCCGTATCCCCCTGCGCAACCTCTCAGAGGTTATATTCAAGAAAAACTGGTTTTCTGCCTCGCTTCTTCTCAAAGCCTACAGCCTCACGGACCTGGCCCATTTTCCCAATGCCGAAGACGGGATGGCAAAATTCAAGATCAAGCGTAAACATCGTAACGACGCCGCCAACCTGGCCTCTAGCCTCAACCTGCGCCTGTCTGAGATTCGCTTGGATGAAATGGATCAGGAGGAATAGCGCAGCTGCTACTTCTTTTTTCGCTCAATCAAGTAAAGCTTCAGGTCATCAAAAAAGCGCTGCGGATTGGCATTTACCTCCCGCAACAAGCGATTTACCTCCTCGGTGGTCACGGTGAGGCTGTCGTAGAGCTGCGAGTCATTGAGTAATTTGCCCAAGGTGCCGGTGGTGGTGTCCATTTTCGCCATCAGGCTTTCCACATTAGCTACGGCACCACTGGCATCCCGCATCAGGTTTCGCACATCCTCTGAGGCGATGGCCAATGTGTCGGTGGTGCGCCGCACGTTGGTGATGATGCCGCTGATTTCCTCGTTGTTGGTCTGCACATTGCTCACGATGCTTTTGGCATCATTGGCTATCAGGTTGATGTTGCCAGCCAAGCTGTCGACTTCCCGGGTGATGTTTGTGAGGTTTCGGGTGACCTCCTCGATGTTTTCTAAGGTCGAGCGAATGGACTGCTGGGTATTTTCGTCATTGAGCATGCGGGTAGTTTGCTGCACGATCTCATTGAGCTGCACCGAAAGCCTGGCCACTTCTACCAGAATCTGAGCCCCCTGGTTTTTGACCAGGTCTTCCGCTTCGGCAAAAATTCCCGTCTCTACCATTCCCGCAATTTCGTCCCCCGTGCTCAGGTAGTCCGTGCTGGTACCGAGGGTATCGGGGACAAAAATTTTGATCCCCTTGGATCCCAGTACATCGGTGCTGTAAATCATGGCCCGGGAGTTTGCCGGAATATCCAGGTCTTTGCGAAACTCGAGGCGGGCGGTCAGTTTTCCGCTCCCCATGTCGAGGCTGATGTCGTCCACCCGGCCGACCTGCAACCCGCTGATGTTAATGGGGTTGCCCGGCAGCAGGCCTTCTACGTCATCGTACTTGGCATACAGCACCAGGGGCGGCCCAAAAAGCTGGGAACCGCCGAGGTAGTTTAGCCCAACCAGGACCAAAAAGATGGTCACCACGGCTATGAGCCCAAATTTCGCTTCGTTGCTCAGCTTCAAGGTAGTAGGGACTTTGGTGAGAAGGAAAATGGCGCAGCATCCTGTTGGGCAGGAATAGGAGAACAACTTATAGAGCTGATCATCAAATACTTGGACAAGCCAAGCTCGCTCTGCTGCCTTTCGGCTTAAAACTACACAAATCCCCTTAGGCCACAAAATGTGTCTTAGCTTGAGAAGGTCCATCCTGTCAGGTATTGCCTGCCCCGGCCCAGGTTTTTTGTACACATCACATCCCACGCCTGGCTGCCCCTGGCAGCTTATCCCCTATCTCTGACCATGCGGGAACTGAATACAGCAGTTGAGGACGGCAGACTTGGCCCTCGCATGATTCTTGTCAAAATCACTCATATGTCCATCTTCTCATTTCTTTACCATGCCCCTCGCTGCCTACCCCTTTCAGTCCCGCCAAGTCGATACCTTGAGCCAGCAAGTAGCAGCCCTGCTCAACCAGCCTGCCCCGCCTGAAGGGATACAGCGGCTGCGGGCGGCCCTGCTGCGCCAATCTATCCGGGAGCTTCTACCGGGCAATCTCCGGGTAGGCCATGGCCTGGTAGCCGGACTCACGGACAGCCCTTGGTGGGACCTCCTGGTCTATGAACCCAGCGAAACTGCCAGTTTTGAAACCGGGGAGCTGGTCGTGGTAGCCCCGCAGCAAGTCCGGGCAGTGGTAGCCTTGTGGTCGTCGCAGACCGGCCCGGCGGCTTGGGAAAGCCGCTTTCACACCTTGAGTAATCAGTTGGAGCAGCTGCGAAAAAAAGTGCCTTACGTGTTTGGGGGGGTGATGATCCAGGATGACCCGCTGCCCAGCTTGCGGCAGACCCTCGGGGGCCTCAAGCAGGCGGCAAAAAAACACCTGAGCCGGGCCATCCACCAAGTAGCCCTGGGCAACGATCATTGGATTCACCTTCGTGGGGGCAAAGGAAGCTATGCCTGGGAAGCCCTGGACGTGAAAGCCCTGGCCCCTGCCGGCGGCCAAGAGTTGCCCAATGTGCCGGTTACCCTGCTGGCAGGCTTGGTTCATTACCTGCAACAGGGCCTGAGCGGCCCCCATCTGCTCGAAGAGTTGGGTTCGGCCACGGAGTTGGGCCTTACCGGCCGCATTCATTTTGAGCCTCAAGATGCCAAGGCCGCAGAAGCCATCACCCTACCGCCCCTGGCCCCGCGAACCCTTTCCCGCTTCGAGCCTGCGCAGGCCGAAGAAACCGGCGGCCCGGCTCCCCTGAGTGAGCCCCCTATTTCCTATCCCCTGAAAACGGCAGACAAGCAGCGCCCTGTACCTCCTACCCGCACGGCTCCGGAGCCG
>CAZIVQ010000141.1:0-7937 GCA_964542415.1 uncultured Bacteroidia bacterium
CTGGTAATGGCTTTTTTTCTGCCAATTCTCCAGTCCAGCCTGCTCCCGAGCCCGTCAGTGAAGAGGAAAATGAGCCCCATTGAGGGCCAACTAAATAGAAAGAAATATTACCTTCCCGTCCACTTTGGGCTTCAGGTTTTATAAGAAGAACTTATATTTGTCAACCTTCACCATAACTAAGCTTTCTTTATGTTTTTGTTGTTGGAAAATATTTTCCCTTTCTTTTCCATTCTAACCCAGAGATTTTAACCTTGACTTGAGGAGAAGGAAACCAAACGATTGAATGAGTAAATCTTATGGGATACATTGGAAAAAACCTACGCTACCTCCGCCAGCAAGCCAAGCTTAGCCAGCAGAACCTCGCCGGAGAGCTAGGCTTGAACCGGGGAAACATTGCGTCCTACGAAAAGGGAGGATCGGAACCCAATACCGCTAACCTATTGAAAATCACCCGTTTCTTCGAAGTAGACGTGGTAGATTTTGTGGAGCAGGACTTGTCACAAGTCAACGACTCCAACACCGTCGTCATGAACGATGCCCCCCAGCCGCTCGAAAAAATCATGACCAAGCCTTCTTTGCCAGAACTCCTCGCGGAAAGCCGGGACCAGAACCGGCACCACGACAGCGAAGTGTCCAAAACAGGGACCGAGGTCCTCGCGGAGCGTACCCTGGCCTTAGAAATCATCATCAAAGGCATGGACCAATACTACAAAATGGTGAAGGAAAAAAAGAATCCCAAAGACATATTGGATTCTGAACTCAACCACGATTACCAGCGCCTGCTGAGCCTAAGCCAGGAATTGCTGGACATCAACCGGCAACTGGTGCGTAGCTTGTTGGTACAGGGCCGGGATAAAGCCTCTTCTTGAGGGATGGTATCCCTCGTGTTCCCGAGTAAAATTTCGTCTCCAGATGAAAAAAGCAGCCTCAAAATGGTTTTGAGGCTGCTTTTTTCATGGTGGGCAGTTAGGTAACCCTGTCAGCGCTTTTGGAACGCTGACAGGGTTTATTGCTGCTTCAATTGCTGGCGGTCCCTAGCTGATCGTGGTACGCGTTTTCCTTAATCAACTTCTGCTCACCCCGGCTAATTTCCAGCGCTTGGCCGTTGATGAGGTCGCCACTGAGGTAGCGAAGGATGATATCGCCGGTTTCTTCTGTAAGAGTTTTCACATAGGCCTGGAGGTGGTTGTCAGAAAGATAATGAAGAGAAATTTCGCCGATGGGGCCAAATTCTTCTAACACTGACCTTAATTCTGCCTCCGTGGTGGCTTTGTTGAGGTTTGAAAGGGTGAGGTTCATGGCTGGCTATGGTTGTGTAGAGATGATAAAACAGGCAGCGCAGCTTCAAAAGCTGGGCTTCACAGCAAAATCTTTGGGGAACCTACTATGATAAAACTACTCCACTTAGTATCAGTCGAAAAGTAACCTTCCTTTTTCCATCTTAGGCAAAGAAATACAATCCCCTGTTTATCAACTTTTTACTCTGCGCCTCTGCGCCTACCCCGGCTTGCCAGGGCATCCTAGATTTGCGTGAAACAAAAAGGGGAAGTTATTCTTTGAGCCTTACTGAATGCTTCTTCCCAATAGGCGCAGCTGAAGTCACGCAACCGCCGCAACTTGATCAGGTTCTCTTCATGCAGCCCTACCTGGGAAGCATCAGCCTCTGGCAACAGGTGGAAATGAACCGCAAACAGCTCCATTGCTTTGGTTTCCAAATATGATTTACGTTTTACTGCATGAAAGGATTTGTAAATATTTCTTGGAGTGCCTTCCTCAGCAGTGCGCCGTAATTGCCGACCCGGAAGAAGAAGGTTTCCTGATTGCAAATATATGATAATCAATATATTATGCGCGCCTCATAGCCACCAAGCCAGGGCAACAAAAAAACCCGGATCAGATCCGGGTTTGGGTTCCATGGTGGTGGAAGAGAAACTTCCTGGCTTTTTTTCGCATGGCTGCGATTCAAGCTTAGGGAGAAGAAATTAGGCCATTCAGATTTTGTCGATAAATGACTTGATCTCCTCCTTGGTTTTACCAGTCTTCTTCTGCAAGCGGCCAATCATCTCGTCTTCCTTTCCCTCTGCGTAGGTAAGGTCTTGATCGGTCAGATCGCCGTACTCTTGCTTGAGTTTGCCTTTGATCTGGTTCCAGTTTCCTTTGATTTTTAACTTAAGATCGTCCATTGGGTAATAGTTTTTGTAATGAGTGATACCATTAATACGCTTTTAGCATGCTTCAAGTTGTAATTTTTTTTAACAACCCTCTCAACGACCTAGCTCGCCTGGGTTTCGAAGAAAAACTTGCCTTCCACGCCGTGAAACAACCATTATCGCGGCTAATTATCATTTTACTTTCTCATGGAGCTACCTTTCGCCCCAAGCAGTATTCCAAATATGAGAGTGATTTTTTCATTTTGGGGCTATTTTTTCTTCGCTGAGTAGTATTTTGTAAAATTATATAACCATAGGCCACTCAAAGCGTAAAAAAAGTATCCAATTTGTTTTTATCACTAAAGAGCAACTTACCTATTATGAAATTTTTTCATATTAAACCTCTTATCTTTCTATTCGCTACGTTGACTTTTACCTTTTTCGTGGGATGTTCCCAGAATAACGACCAAAATGAAAAGGTAGATGAGTTAGAAGAATTTATCATCCAAGTTGAAGAGTCTGTCAAAGACGGTGAAGTCAAAGACTGGAACGAGTTTGAGCAAGAGTACCATCAGCGCGTGTCGCACTTTGAGGACGACATGGACCAAATGGCTGAGAACACCGAAGATCGCCTGAACAAGCTTGAAAACCGCTTTGATCAAGCCAAACAGCAATGGCAGAGCCGAGCCAACCAGACAGGACAGAATGTAGACCAAGCGCTCAATGACCTGGAAAACTGGGTCAGTCAGATGGAAAACGACCTTGACCAAAAGACTGACCAGACCTGGGAAGAAATCACCCAGGAGTTTCAGGAGAAAAAGGAGCAACTCGAATCTTCTGCTCAAAAAGCTGGTCGTGAGGTCGAACAAGAGCTGAATAAGCTCGAAAATCGCCTCGAAGCCATGCAAGACAACATGAATACAGAAGGCCAGTCCTAAAGGGACGAAGCTAGGAAGTGCGTGGCTTTCCTCTCCAGGGGAAGGTCGCGCATGTTTTTTAAACGTTGATTCAGCGTCTTCTCCATCCATCATCCATCAAGTCTTCGACTGCCGAAGAAGGGTGCTTGACGAGAAAAACGCTTCATTTGTGCCTCTACACTCACTTTTACCTCCTTACCCATGCACTTACTCTTGGCCCTTCTGCTCAATGCCTTCTTAGTCTATACCAGCGGGGCTTTGCTCAGCGGCGTATTGATCGAAAGCTATTGGGTAGCCATCTTGGTTGCCCTGGTCATGGGCCTGATCAACTGGACCATCAAACCCTTGATCACCCTCATTACCCTGCCTGTGACCATCCTGACTTTTGGTCTTTTTCTCCTGGTCATCAACGGAGCCATGGTCCTCTTGGCCAGCGCCATCGTACCAGGCTTCGAGGTGGTCAACTTCTGGTGGGCCCTGCTGTTCCTGCTCATCCTGAGCCTGTTCAACTATTTGCTGGACAGCTTGACCGGGCAAAAAGCCCCAGAAAAGTCCTAAGGCTTCCTTCTATCTCTTTCACCAGTCACCCGGGTCCGCCACATCACGGCGCAGCCCGGCAAACTGTGGCCTATTTTTCACACCAAATCCTTTGTATATGCAACCCTCTCATCCCTTTTTCCTTCGCATAGCTGCCCTGATCATGCTGGCTGGCTTGCTTTCTGCCCCAGCCTGCAACACCTCCAAATCTGCCCAAGGCGGTGCCGCCGGGGCTGCCACCGGGGCCGTGCTCGGGGGCCTCATCGGTAACCAATCAGACAATACCGCCGTGGGGGCCATCATTGGGGCCACGGTAGGCGGTGCCTCCGGGGCGCTGATCGGCCGCTACATGGACAAGCAGGCCGAGAAGATCGATAAAAAGGTCGAAGGGGCTGAAGTAGCCCGGGTCGGGGAGGGAATCCTCGTCACCTTTGATTCTGGCCTGCTCTTCGACTTCGATTCCTATAAGCTCAAGCCGGCTACCCAAAAGAACCTGCGCGAGTTGGCTACTACCCTCAAAGAATATGATGAAACCCGCGTCCTGATTGAGGGCCACACCGACAGCAAGGGCTCGGATGAATATAACTACGAGCTTTCCCACCAGCGGGCCGAAGCCGTGGCCAGCTACCTGCGCGGCCAAGGCCTCGCCAACCAGCGCCTGGTCATCAAAGGCTATGGCGAAGCCCAGCCTATCCGCCCCAACACCACCGGGCAAGGCCGGGAGCAAAACCGACGGGTAGAAATTGCCATCTATGCTGATGAGGCCCTGATCGAAGAAGCCAAAGCAGGACAGCTGTAAGGTATTTCTTTCCTGACTCAATTTTTATCTCAAGATTCAATCCATAACTATTCATGAACCATCTCCGATATCCCTTATTCCTCGCCTGCCTGCTTAGCATGCTGGCCCTTTCTGCGCAGAACAACCGTAACGTGGGCCTGTACGTGACCCTAAACGGCGGCCTTTCGTTGCCCACTGGCCAATTTGCCGAAAACGACCCCGAAACCGGTGGCTACGCCAACCCCAGCGCTGCCGGCTTGGCAGGCGTGGGTCTCCGCCTTTCTCCCCACCTCGCGATTGGCGCCCATGGGGTGGTCTTCAATAGCCCCGTGGACGATGATGCAACCCTTTTCCCCACCGACAACCCCTGGAAGAGCACCTTCCTGCTAGCTACGATCACCGGTATCCTCCCCATCGGGGAACTCATTTCAGCCGATCTGGCTATCATGGCCGGCCCCACTTTCGTGCAGTTTCCAGCTGGCGAGGTACAAGTCGGGGGGGTGACCATCGGCCGCGAAGCCGAAACCGGCACTGGCTTGGGGGTAGGCGGGCAACTAGGCCTCAACTATCACCTCGATGAATTCATCGCCTTTCGCCTCGGAGCCACTTACCTGTCGGCAGATCCCTCCTTCGAGCAAGGCGAGACCTTTGATCAACGTATTGCGACCTTCATTCCCCAACTGGGATTGACCTTTACCCTCTGATAATCCGCTTTTACATTGCTCATTTCCCGTTTGTCCCGGCCCTTTAGGTCGGGGCTTTTTTTTGTAAAAAAGAACCCCCCAACTCAAAAGGGCCAGGGGGCTACGCAGATTAAGGCAGCAAATTTACTCGTTTAGTCTCTGGTGACCGGGATCACGCTCAGTTCCCGGATGTTGCTCAGGTCAGAATAGTCGTACTGGTAGAAACCATCCTCGCCGATCATAAGCAGCAGGTTGTGCAGAGGAATGACGTCCCAGGCGTGAATGTCGCGGAAATGAGCCAGCTGGTTGTCGGCGATGGTGTTGACATCGCTGGCATCGTAGATTTTGAGCCCGGCATCGCCATCACAGACGAATAGAACCCCGTTGCGGATGCCCAGGCCATTGGGGCCAGACATTGGGTAGGTGGCTACCAGGTTGGGGCGTCTCATGTCAGAGATGTCGATGACATCGAGCTGGTTTTCGAAGCCGCCACAGGGGTTGCCGCCTTTGAGGGTGACGTAGGCAAAATTGCCTTCGGCCACCACGGGATCACAAGCGCGGGCATGCGCAAACTCCGAGAGATAACCTGGCTCAGCCGGGTTGCTCAGCTCGTAGATGAACATCCCAGTCATGGTGCCAATGAGCAGGTGGTTGTTGAAGGGAAAAATGGTTTCTACATCCCAGGCGATGGAAGTAGAAGCCGTACGGTTAGGGCTGGCCAGGTTGGTGACATCAAAGCTGATCAGTTCCGAACGGGTGACGGCGTAAAGGTAATCGTTGAAGATGGTAAAGCGGGCCATAGAGCCGCCTACCCCGGTGGAGACCTCTGCGCCAGCAGTAGCAGGCAGGCTGCTGTTGGAGGAAAAGTTGCGGACCCCCGTTGACATCGCCTCATTCGTAGCGAAGAAATTGGTTTGGTTCATGAAGCCGCTATTATTGGCACAAGGCACCTCTTCGGTCACTTCCCGCTCAATGAAGTCAACGGCGATGCCCGAATCGGGATCGGCCCAGAGGCCCTCGTGGTAAGAACCGTAGGGGAAGACTTCTTGCTCCCGGCTCACCTCCTGCACCTGCGTGGGATCGGAAATGTCGATAGCCACCAGGTCGATGTAGCTGTCGGCATAAAGGATGTCGCCTTTAATCGCCAGGTCGAAGTTGCCGGGAAGGTTGATGAAGGTAACCGGCTGCGGGTTGCTGGGATCCTGGTTGTTGATAACGTGGATGCCCTTGTTGGGCTCACTGATGAAGACGTAGGCGTCTTTAAAGTAGATTTTGCCGGGGTTGCGGATTTCCCGGGCGGACTCATTGCCGATGGCCGCGCGGACTTCATCGATGCTTTGGTAGACCGGCGTATAGTTTAGGTAGGTGAGGGTCTGCTCACACTGGTCTTTGATACAGCCCGTAAGCAGCATGGCCGTAAACAAAACCATCAGGGCGGAAATCGAAAAATACTGTTTCATGGGATCGGGTCAAATTCGGTTGAGGATCATACGATGGGAGCAGGCAGCGCTCCGGAGTCAACTGCCGGACTTTCCTTTCAGACGGAGCCTCTCGCCAAAATGCTGCACCCTTCGAAAAAAACCTCCCGGCTTGTAAAGCTAGCTTTTTGCGGAGAAATTGCGAGAAGCGACGAGCGATTGAGCGATGAGCGACGAGCGACCCTCTGTGCCCTTTGTGAAATCCCTCCGTGCCCTCCGTGGTGAAAAATATCGACGTATAGCGACGAGCCAGCACCCCTTCCATACTCCATACTCTCCCTATGCCCCGTATCCTCGCCATCGACTACGGCCTCAAGCGCACCGGCCTCGCCTGGACCGATCCTTTGCAGATCATTGCCACCGCGGTGGGCACGGTCGATACGCCGCAATTGAAAGAAAAATTGGCGGAGCTGATGGCCAGCGAAGCCATCGAAGCCCTGCTGCTGGGGTGGCCCACCCGTTTCGACGGCTCGGACACCCACGCCACCCCGGCGGTGCGCGAATTCGAGGCCTACCTGAAAGCGACCTACCCGCAGCTGACGCTCCACCTTTGGGATGAGCGCTTCACCTCCAAAATGGCCCAGCAGGCCTTGCGGGAAAGCGGGCTGAAAAAGAAAAAAAGAAGGGAGAAAGGATTGGTCGACCAGGTGGCCGCCACCCTGATGTTGCAAGAATTTTTGCAAAGCCAGGGCTGAGCCCCCTCACCGCACGATGATGCCAGGAATCTGTTCTGCCTGTGGCGTCAGGGTCAAGGCTACCTTGCCCCGGGCCCGGCGGGTCTGCAAGTAGCGCTGGGCCTCGGCCGCTTCCGTGAGTCGCTGAACCCTATCCACCACGGGCCGCAGGGCCCCCGCCTCCACCTGCTGCCGCAGGTAGGCAAGGTCGGGCAGGTTGCCCCGTACCACCACCACCCGCGCCCGCTGTCGGCTGAAGGCCGTCAAGGCTTGCCAGAGAAAATTTTGGGGGATGGGGATGGTGCTGATGTACTGCCCGTCGGGGCGAAGCAGGTGCCGGGTTTTCCGGTAGCTTTGGTTGCCATAGACATCGAAAAAGAGGTCGAAGCGCTCAGCGAGCTTCAGGTAGTCGGTCTGGGTATAATCGACCACCTCATCTGCCCCCAGGTCTTGCACCAGCTCCCGGTTGCGGTGGCTACAGATCGCCACCACCCGGGCCTCCATCGCCTTGGCCAATTGCACCGCAAAGACCCCCACGCCTCCCGAGGCCCCATTAATCAGCACCGATTGCCCGGCTTGGAGGTGGCCCAGGTCGCGCAGGGCTTGCAGGGCGGTGAGGCCCGCCAAGGGGATGGTCGCGGCTTCGACGAAGGTCAGTCCGGCGGGCATTCTGCCCAACTCTATCACCCGGATAGTCAGCAGCTCGGCGTAGGCCCCGGC
>CAZIVQ010000142.1:0-1912 GCA_964542415.1 uncultured Bacteroidia bacterium
TGAGCGGTGAGCGAGTCGAACCGCCCCGGATGAGGTTTTGTTGTGTCGTACTGCCATAAACAATGCCCCCGCAACCTGAATTGCGGGGGCGTTTTTTTGGAGGGTTTAGATATTTAGACTTTGAGATATTTAGACGTTTAGAAGGTGAGGGGTTGAGGTTTTGAGAAGATGGACAAGCAATAGTCTCCCGGTCTCAACCTCTATTCTTCTCAACCTCTATCCGTCCCAACCTCTCTCAAGGCCAAGCCGGGGGTTGCGGGGTCCACATGCGGGTTTCTAGCAGGGCGGTTTCTTGCGAATAGCTGACTTGCTCCATGGCACCAATGGCTACGGGAGAGCGGTTTGGACCAGGAAAAAAGGCCAATTCTCCTTCATCTACGCTCAACTCAAGCTGGCTGCCGTCTTCATAAGCGTAGATGCGAAAAGCCCCGTTTTTCATTTCCAGGGTCGACTCCCCAATGTGAACAGTGAGGGGTGGCTGTCCGGCTTGGTCCATCACGGTAAAGCTGGCGGCTCCCTGTAGGTAGACCTTGCGGTCGATCACCCCAAAATCACCAGGATAGCTGATTTCGCTGTCTTGCAGCAGCAGCACTTCGCTGCCTCCGGGCAAGTGAAGGTGGGCTTGCCGGTGCGCTTGGGTCTGGGTATGAATCATGGCCACGCCGTTGTTTTGGAGCACGGCCATGAATTTGGCTTCGAACAGGTAGTAGATCGGAATGATGAGCATGAAGACCGCAGCCACGCGGGCAAAAAGCATCCAAAAACCAAGGTTGAACTTGTTGGCCTGGAAGTCATGGGACTCAGCTTGGCGAATGTTGGGTTGAAAGTGCTGGCGCTGAGAATCTA
This sequence comes from uncultured Bacteroidia bacterium, assembly GCA_964542415.1. Taxonomy (GTDB): domain Bacteria; phylum Bacteroidota; class Bacteroidia; order J057; family J057; genus CAZIVQ01. Next base: position 847 of record CAZIVQ010000142.1, read on the forward strand.
AATCGTAGGCCAAGCGACGAAACAGGGAGCGGTTGGCCGGGTCAGCAGCCATCCAAGCCCTTACCTGGGCCACTTGGGTCGCGTTCGCTTCCCCTTGTAAGTAAGCAATTAGCGGATTGGGGGCAGTTTTTCCATCCATAGCAAGCGGTAGTAGGAGGTCGGAGGAAAGCTCAGGCGTATTGCCAAAAAATAAGTTACAAACTTTTTGAAAAAAATCCACCTTTGCTCCAAACAATTTGCTTGCCGATCAAGTGTCACTCCGCTTTTATGCAAGGTATAGCAGGAATTGTCATGGCCTTTTACGGGCGAAAGGGGTATTTTAGGAGAAATTTTCCGGATTTTTTATTTACCTCATGACATGATACGCTCGCTTCTACTGCTGCTCCTTGCGTGTTTGTATTCCCTTTCCTCCGGGGCCCAGCCCCAGCACCCATTGCCTGATACCTTGCCTCCCGGCAGAGAATCAGTTCAAGCCTTGTTGCGGTACGTGCTTGAAGCTCCGGCTGAAGAGCGCGCACGCCTTACCTATGCGTTGTTGCCCAGCCGAGAAGACTGCGAGGCCATCTTTACCCCTGACTTTGCCGCCAAAGTTTTTCGCTACCAGCGTCACCTCTGGCGCAAAGCCCGCATCATCGTCCGGCCCCTCATGGACCAGCAGACCGACCTTCTGCTTTGGCGCGCCACCACCGAGCAGCTCGAATCCTATACCGGCGAAGCCCGCTACTTTCAGGGGGGCTATCGCGAGCTTACTCCCTACCTCAAAGAGGGGATTACCTTTTATCGCTTCAAGTTTATCGAACCTGGCCGCAAAGTCGGGAGCGCCTACGACTCGCTGGTCTACGTTAACGGGCATTGGCGGTTGATTCACCGGCCCTGGCAAGTGCTGTTTTGAAGAAGCCACCCGGAGAAGAATGGAAGGCCCCATGCTCGCTGCCTGGGCCAGACTTGGGCTTAGCCCGCCGCCAAGGCCTCAATCCAATCGATCTCCAGGGCGAAGGCCCCGGCCTGCTGTTCGGCGATGAGGAAGCCCAGCTGCCGGATGGAAGCAGGGTCCAAAGGACCGGCT